>NZ_JBQHWJ010000016.1:0-38521 GCF_052064035.1 Bulleidia sp. HCP3S3_C9
AATTCCACAATAAAAACAGCACTGAATTTACCTGTCAGCACTGTTTCTGCACAACTAATTTCAACTTTAATTTTTTTCTTTTGAAAGTGGAATTTAACTTTTCAGTTCAGCTGAAATTATTAACTTTTTATTTTCACAAGAAACTCTTTATTTTTATAAGTAAAGTATTAAAATAAGTGGGTCATAAAGATAAGAGGTATTTATTATGGAAATGGATGCTATCTTACAGTTGATTGAGACAGATGAAAAAACACGTGAAGCGATTCAAAAAGAATGTGCAAAACGTGCTGAACTCAAACAAGCTGTAGAAGAGGAAAAAAAGAAACTTTCTGACGATGCCTGGGCTGATGCAAAAAGCAAAGTAGAGCAGACAAAGAAAGAACTTGCACAGGAAGTTGCAAAAAACCAAGAAGAAAACAAAGCGTTGTATGAAAAGAATGTTCAAAGATTAACTGAAATGTATAACGCAAATAAAGAACAATGGAAAAAAGAACTGGTTACAAGAATTATCAGTGTTGAATCATAACAGGAGGCGAATATGAGCTCAGAGTTAGCAATGAGTACAAAAGCAAGAGCAATGTTCGGTAGTCGCCTTCAAGCAAATGAGTATGAAACTTTGATTCAAAAAAAATCTGTACCTGAAGTAGCCAGCTATTTAAAGAACGAAACATATTTTTCAAAAACATTGGATGGAATCAATGAAAAGGCAATTCATAGAGAACAGCTGGAATCTTTATTGCGTATGGATATTTTCCATCGCTTAGAGAAACTAGAACGCTATGGTGGTGAAAATGATAGAGGCTTTATCTATGCATTTGTAATGCGTTCAGAGATTCGTATGATCTTAGCATGTGTGAGATATATTGTCACAAATGATGAAGAAATCAGAAGTGGAATTATATCGGATCTTCCAATGTTCGCGCAAAAATATTTTTCTTTTGACATTAAACGTTTACCAGAAGTAACAAGCTTTAGTGAATTATTAGATGTTTTAAAGGGTACAGCGTATGAGAAAATCATATTCAAATATCAGTCTGAAAGACTGGAAGAAATTAATTACATTGCACTGGAACATGATCTTGAATTAGAACTGTATAAAGATACGATTCAATTATTAGATCTGACAAAGAAAAATGAAGTGAATGTTGCTTTAGATCAGCTGATCATGTCAAAAGCAGAATTGATTAATCTATCAGCAATTTATCGTTTGAAGAAATACTTCAAAGAATCATCACAGACAATTGAGAAGTTTATGCTTCCATATACATGTTTTTTTAAAAAACATGAACTGGAAGATATGATTGAAAACTGTGATGCAGATGAAGTATTAGAACGTGTTGCGAAGAAATATCATCGTTATACACATGATCTAAGATTTACAAGTATTGAACAGTATGTTCAGATGATTCAATTTAACATGGGTCATCATATGATTGAATATTATCAGGATTCTCATGTTGTTTTCTTGAGTTATTTATTACTTGCGGAAACAGAAATTCAAAATCTGATCAATATTATTGAAGGAATTCGTTATCAAATAGCACCAGATCGTATCCGTGCGCTATTGGTATATTAAAAGAAGGAGTAGATGTATGGCTATTGTAAAAATGAAATATGTCAGTGTAGCCACGGATGAATCACACATCGATGAGATGGTATTGGATGGTGTGCATTCAGGTTTGTTACACGCTGTACATGCTGCAGACATTATCAATGAAGATAATGGTGGACATCTCATTAATGATGAGAATCCATATAGCGGTTATCTTCAGACACTGCAGAACTTTGCACATAGTGTAAATTACACACTAGATCCTGAAAGAGCTCCAAAAAAGCATTATACAAATGAAGAAATGGATGCTTTTATTGATGAGCTCGATGAAACGTTTGGTCTTGAGACAGATGCAAATACTGTCTTATTGACACCAGATGATGAACAGGCTTTAGGTGCACTGAGTGAATGTGGTTTTGAAAGAATGCATGCGTGTCAGTATTTAAACTTTGGCTTTGGCAGACTTCCAAGAGAGTCTTATAAAAAGCTAAGCATGTATAAAGATGAAATCTTTGTACATCATCACGTACATGAAACACCACAGTACGTATGGATGTTATACGTAACATCAGATTCTTATGTAGATAAAGTACGTAAGATTTTCAAAGATCTGTACTTTGAACCAATTGATATCCCAATGATCGATGTTAAGAAACAGTTAGAACATTACAAAGATCAGATTGATGATATCTATGCATTCTGTAATGAAGAAAACAGTGTGCATGAATTATATCCATATATAGCTGAGATCAATGAAAAGTATCTGTTAAGTGGATTTGTAAAGGCAGATGAAGTTGATCATTATAAAGCAATCTTCAAGGATCTTCCATCAACAATTGAAGTGAAGGATCCATCTGAAGTACCAGATTTAGAATGTCCAACTTTACTTAAGAACAACTGGTTTGCAAAGCCATTTGAAATGTTCTTAGGCATGTATGGTGTTCCAAAATATACAGACTTTGATCCAACTGGATTTATGGCATTTACATACTGTCTATTGTTTGGAATCATGTTCGGTGATCTTGGACAGGGACTTGTTCTATTTATCCTTGGACTTGTATTTGAAAAGAAGGGTCAGATCTTTGGAATCATTAATCGATGTGGTATTACTTCTATGATCTTTGGTTTCTTATTTGGATCTGTATTTGGATATGAAGAGCTGTTAAATCCTATTCATCAGTCATTATTTGGTGTAAGAGAAAAGCTTTTCGATGTTATGGCACAGAGTAGTACGATGGTATTACTGATTGGTGCAGTTGCAATTGGTGCTGTATTGATTCTTACAACACAGTGCATGAATATTGTGAATCGTTTCAAACACCATCAGTTAGGAGATGCAATCTTCTCTCAGAATGGTATTGCTGGTCTAGTATTCTATGGTGGTATTGTATTCGCAATCGTTGCGACTATGCTGCTTGGATGGAATGTACTCAATCCTGTGTATCTTGGTATCTTTATTGTTTTACCAGTCATCAGCTTTGTAATGAAAGAACCTTTAAGCAATGCGGTTGAACATAAAACAGTAAAGCCAGAAGAAGGATGGGGTGGATACATCGCACAGTCCATTTTTGAACTGATTGATGTATTGTTGACATTCGTTACAAACTCTATGTCTTACTTAAGAGTTGGTGGCTTCGTATTAAGCCATGCTGGTATGATGCTTGTTGTTATGACACTTGTTGAAATGACAGGAAAAGCCGGTGTTGCGGTACTGATCTTCGGTAACATCTTCGTTATGGTACTGGAAGGTTTGATTGTAGGTATTCAGACATTACGTCTTGAATACTATGAAATGTTCTCTAGATATTATGATGCTGGAGGCGTTCAGTTTAATACTTTGTCTGCTAAAGTAGCAGAGTAATCAATAGATAAATAATCTAAAGGAGAAAAATAAAATGTTAAGTGCTATTGAAATGTTATTACCTTTAATCGCTGTTGTTCTTGTTGTTGGTCCTCTTGGTTTAATGTTTGCTGGAAAGTTAAATGTAAAAAATGCACGTAATAGAATGATGGCGCAGATTGCCTTGTTCTGTGGTGTATTCCTGGTTATGGTTTTATTCCAGGCAAATCAGTTCACAGCATTAGCTGAAGATACAACAGCTGCTGCTACTGGTGATTTTGCAAAGGGTCTTGGATTTATCGCTGCTGCTATGGCTGTAGGATGCTCTTGTATCGGTGCTGGTTGGGCCGTAGCAAAGGCTGCTCCAGCTGCTTTAGGTGCTGTTAGTGAAAATCCTGATAACTTCGGCCGTGCAATTATCTTCGTAGCCTTAGGTGAAGGTGTTGCTATTTACGGTTTGTTAATTTCCATCTTGATCTTGAACAATCTTTAATCTATGAGAAGCTACGTCATCAGCGACAATACCGATACAGTAATGGGAATGCGCCTTGCTGGTATCGAAGGTGAAGTCATCAAAGGACGTGACAAAATACTTCATCGTCTGGATGAATTGATCCATACAGATGATATTGCCATTATTTTGATGACAACGATTACGATAGAAGAGGTCAGTGATATCGTATCCAAATACAAAATGAATCTTGCAAAGCCTCTTATTGTAGAGATTCCAGATCGTCATGGCTCCGGAAATATTTCTGAATCAATCAACAAATATATTTCTGAAGCAATTGGCGTAAAACTATGAGGTGAATACAGATGGAAGACAATCAGGAGAAATTGCTTGAAGAAATTGCGAATGATGTCAAAAGTAATGCAGAACTCGTTGAAAATTTAGTCAACCAGGAAACAGATGCATTACGTAACGATCAGGTTAGCTTCTTTAAAGAAGGTTTGCTCAAAGAAACTTCTACATATCTAGAAGGTGAATTGAAAGAAGCTCGCATGTTTGCGGCAACAAAATCTTCTCATGACAAATTAGATACAAAGAAAAAACTATTAGAGCTGCGTAAAGGATTTGTTGATGAATTAACTGCTGAAGTTACAAAAGAGTTAAAGGCATTCGCAAAGAGTGATGCTTATAAAGAGTATCTTTTAAGTAATTTGAAAAAAGTAGATTTACATGAAGAAGGATATTTCCTTGTTCGTGAAAATGATATGGAATTGATGAAACAGCTGTTAAATCAGCTGAAAATGAAACAGGAAATCAGAAAGGGATATTTCTCTATTGGCGGATTTAAATTCGTTGATGAAGTAAATCATTTTGAATACAGTTGTACATTAGGTGAAAAACTTGATGAACAATTTGCATGGTTTAGAAATCATTCTGGTTTCAAAGTTGTAGAAAGTGAGGATGAATAATGAGCGATACCGTATATTCAATTAATGGGCCGGTCATTACCGTCCGTAATACAAAGTCATTTGCGATGAGAGAAATGACTTATGTTGGTAAGAAGCATTTGCTTGGTGAAGTTATCAAAGTAAATGATGACTGCACAACAATCCAGGTATATGAATCTACAACAGGTCTAAGACCTGGTGAAGAAGTCATTGGAACAGGTTCTTTGTTAAACGCAACACTTGGTCCTGGTCTATTAAAAAACATTTATGATGGTATTGAAAGACCTCTACAGAAGATCGAAGAAATTGAAGGTGCATTCATTTCTGAAGGATCACAGGTAGATGCTATTGATACTAAGGTGAAATGGGATGTTACAATGCTCATCAAGGAAGGTGATGTTGTAACTGCTGGTGAAATCTTTGCGACTTGTCAGGAAACAAGTGTCATTGAACATCGCTCTATGATTCCAAATGGTGTTCATGGTGTAGCGAAGAATGTTAAGCCTAGCGGCAGCTATACAGTGAATGATGTATTAGCTGTTGTTGAAGATGAAGAAACAGGAAAACAGACAGAAATCACATTGGCACAGAAATGGCCAGTTCGTATTCCTCGTCCAATCAAAGCTAGAAAGCCATTATCCATTCCTCTAATAACTGGACAGCGTGTACTAGATACAATGTTCCCAATTGCAAAGGGTGGTTCTGCAGCTTTACCTGGTGGATTTGGTGCTGGTAAAACAATGCTTCAGCATTCCATCGCTAAGTTCTGTGATGCAGATATTATTATTTACGTTGGTTGTGGTGAACGTGGTAATGAAATGACTCAGGTTCTGGAAGAATTCTCTGAATTGAAGGACCCAAAAACTGGTAAATCATTACTGGACCGTACAGTATTGATTGCCAATACTTCTAACATGCCAGTAGCAGCACGTGAAGCTTCTATTTATACAGGTGTATCTATTGCGGAATATTACCGTGATATGGGTTATCATGTTGCTTTAATGGCTGACTCTACTTCTCGTTGGGCAGAAGCACTTCGTGAATTGAGTGGTCGTCTGGAAGAAATGCCTGCAGAAGAAGGATTCCCAGCATATCTTCCTAGTAGAATTGCACAGTTCTATGAACGTGCTGGATATGTTGATACATTGAGTGGCAAACAAGGTTCTGTTACTTTAATTGGTGCAGTATCTCCACAGGGTGGTGACTTCTCTGAACCAGTCACACAGAATACACGTCGATTTGTCAGATGCTTCTGGGCATTGGATAAATCTTTAGCATATGCTAGACACTATGCCGCTATCAACTGGAATCAATCTACAAGTGAATATATTGATGAATTATCTCACTGGTATGCTGAAAATATTAACCGTTCTTTCTTGACATTACGTGCAGAACTACAGGAAATTCTTCATGAAGAAGATTCCCTGCTGGAAGTTGTTAAGCTGATTGGTTCTGATGTACTGCCTGAAGATCAGAAGCTATTGCTTGAAATTGCACGTGTTGTTAGAGTTGGCTATCTACAACAGAATGCTTTCCATCCAGATGATATGTCTGTACCAATGGAAAAGCAGTTTAAGATGATGAAAGTCATCGACTATCTATATCGTGCTTGTAAATCAAAGGTTGAAAAACACATTCCAGTATCTTTGATTACAAAAACAGGTATTTTTGAAACAGTCATCAAGATGAAGTTTGATGTACCAAATAACAATATTGATCTTCTGGACAGCTATCCAGAAAAGATTGACGAAGCATTGAATTCTATTTTATAAGGAGGGCAGATTATGAGTTTACAGTTATTAGGACTGGATGAGATCCAGGGCTCACTTGTTGCCCTAGACCATGTAAAAAATGTATCCAATGAAGAAATGGTTGAAATTGAATTGAATGATGGTTCTACAAGAAGTGGAAGAGTTGTATCTATTTCTGGTGAAAAAGCTGTAATCCAGGTATTCCAGGGTACAGAAGGTCTATCACTCAGCAATACAAAAACAAAGTTACTTGGTCATCCAATGGAACTTGGACTATCTAAGGAAATCTTAGGCAGAACATTTAATGGTACAGGTGAACCAATTGATGGCTTAGGTGAAATCTATGCGGATAAGTTTGAAGATGTAAATGGCAAGCCATTGAATCCATATTCAAGACAATATCCAAGAAACTATATTCAGACTGGTATTTCTGCAATTGATGGACTGAATACATTGATTCGTGGACAGAAACTTCCTATTTTCTCAGGCAGTGGTCTTCCACATGATCAATTAGCAATCCAGATCGTTAAGCAGGCAAAATTAACAGGTGAAGATGCAGAAAACTTCTGTATCGTCTTTGGTGCAATGGGTGTAAAAAACGATGTTGCTGATTTGTTTAGAAGATCTTTTGAAGAAACAGGTGTTATGGAAAAGGTTGTTATGTATGTCAACCTTGCCGATGATCCTATCGTTGAAAGAATGCTGACACCTAGATGTGCATTGACTGCTGCAGAATATCTTGCATATGACTGTGGTATGAATGTGCTTGTTATCTTGACAGATATGACATCCTATTGTGAAGCAGTACGTGAATTCTCTTCCAGTAAGGGTGAAATTCCTTCACGTAAAGGATATCCTGGTTACTTATATTCAGACTTGGCTTGTCTATATGAAAGAGCCGGTATTATCAAAGGTGGCAAGGGGTCTGTTACACAGATTCCTATCTTGACAATGCCAAATGATGATATTACACATCCAGTTCCTGACTTGACGGGTTATATCACAGAAGGACAGATTGTACTGGATCGTGACTTATTCTTGAATAACATTACTCCACCAATCGGTGTACTTTCTTCATTGTCTCGTTTGATGAAAGATGGTATTGGTGAAGGTTATACTAGTAAAGATCATCAGGATATTTCTAACCAGCTGTTTGCATCTTATGCAAAGGTACAGGATGCTAGAAGCTTAGCTTCTGTTATTGGTGAAGATGAATTGTCTGATATTGACAAGAAACATATGGCATTTGGCCGTTTGTTTGAACAGGTATTTGTTGGACAGGGATTCAATGTAAACCGTTCTATGGAAGAAACATTGAACCTTGGCTGGGCATTATTATCCACATTGCCAGTAGAAGCACTGGATCGTCTTGATTCTGAACTGATCAAACATAACTATGATCCTGATCATGCGATGGCTACCATCGAAATGATTACAAAGCACGAAGGAGAATACTAATATGGCAGTGCAGGTTGCCGCTACAAAAGGTAATCTCATTCGTATGAAGCGTTCTCTTGCGTTGGCAAAATCTGGATATGATCTGATGGATCGTAAGAGAAACATTCTTGTCAGTGAAATGATGCAGCTTGTAGATAAAGTGAAAATGCTTCGTGATGAAATTACACAGGCATATTCTACAGGTTACTATCTTCTTCAGCAGGCAAATATCTATTCAGGTGTTATCCAGAGAATTGCATCTGAAATTCCAGTTGAAACGCACATTCAGCTTACATATCGTTCTGTTATGGGGGTTGAAGTACCAAATGTTATCTATGAAAAACCTGACAATTTAGAATTGGCGTATGGTCTGGAAGAATCTAACTCTAAAATCGATGAAGCGTACTTACAGTTTCAGAAAGTTAAGGAGCTGACAATGGTTCTTGCAGAAGTTGATAATGCGGTATATCGTTTAGCAAATGCTATCAGCAAGACACAGAAACGTGCCAATGCATTGAAAAACGTTGTCATTCCACGTTATACAAATACAATTCGTTTTATCAATGATTCATTAGATGAAAAAGAACGTGAAGAATTCTCACGAATGAAAGTAATTAAAGCTTCCAAGGAAGCAAATCCACAAGCATAAAGAGGTGTATCACCTCTTTTTGTTTGTGATAGAATATTGAAGCGGAAGGTAGAAAACATGAAACAAGAGAGAGTATTTCCAAGATTTGTTGTGACAAAAAAACAAGAAAAGAATATTAAAAAAGGACATCCATGGATCTATGCAGATGAAATTGTAGAATCTAGTGAGATAGAGGAAAATGGATGTGTTGTTGATGTATTTGGAGGCAAGAATAACTATCTTGGTTCTGGATTTTATAGCGAAACTTCAAAGATTCGTATTCGTCTATTAGGAAACAATGCAAATGAGAAATATGATGATGCATTTTTTCAAAGAAAAGTGAAATATGCATTAGAGTATCGATATATCGTTATGCAGGAAGATATCAAGGCATGTCGACTGATTCATGGAGAATCCGATGGTTTGCCAGGATTGACAGTGGATCGATACAATAACATCTTAGTTACACAGGTAGAATCCGTTGGTACAGAAAAAAATAAGGATGTTATTTATCAGGCATTGCTTGATGAACTGGAAAACCATGGTGAAGTGATTGATGGCATTTATGAACGCAATGAAGGCGAACTGAGAAAAAAAGAAGGCCTGAAGCAATATAAAGGATGGTATGGTGAAAAGCATCCATCCGGCTGTATAACAGAAATTGTTGAAAATGGTATCAAGTATGAAGTGGATGTAGAGAACGGTCAAAAGACTGGTTTCTTCCTGGATCAGAAATATAATCGTAGACAGGTAGCACGTCTTGCAAAGGGAATGCGTGTATTGGATTGTTGTACACATACAGGCTCTTTTGCATTGAATGCTGCTAAAGGTGGTGCAGCTTCTGTACTTGCGATGGATATTTCTGAATCTGCGCTGGAAATGGCACAGAAGAATGCGGAAAGAAATGGATTGAACTTATCTTTTCGACAGGCAGATGTATTTGAAATTCTGCCAGCATTGAAGAAAGAACATGCACAGTTTGATTTTATTGTCTTAGATCCACCAGCATTTACAAAAAGCAGAAAAACATTCCACAATGCGAGAAAGGGATATCAGGAAATTAATACAGAAGCAATGCGTCTTTTATCAAGAGGCGGTTATCTTGCCAGTGCTTCCTGTTCTCATTTTATGCCAAAGGATGAATTTAGAAAGATGTTATGTGATGCTGCAAATGAAGCAGGTGTTTCCATTCGTCTGATTGAAGAAAGAGGTGCAGCACCTGATCATCCAGTTAATCCTTGCATTCCTGAAACAGAATACTTGAAATTCTTCTTACTGCAGATCATTTGAGCCAGTTTCTGGCTCTTTTTTTACGGCTGGACACGTGCAAAAAAGGCTAAAATATGCTAAAATAAGGCTAATGGAATGAGGTGAGACACATGTATAAGATTAATGATGTAGTAGTTTACAAAAGAGATGTTTGTAGAGTAGTAGGCAGAGAAAAAAGTGGTTTTACTGGTGAAAAGTGCTATATTTTAGTTCCATATCATAACACAGATGGTTCTACACGTATGCAAGTACCTGTGTCGAACAAGGCTGGTCATTTAAGAGATTTGATTACGAAGGAACAGTTGCTGGAATTGATCAAGGAAACACCAGAACTTGAACTTTTAACAAATAAACCTGCCAATATGAAAAGCCAATATGCAAATCTTCTTAAGACAAATGAAATTACAGATTTGATTCGTATCATTAAAACTTCCTATGAAAGAAATAGAATCCGCATGGAACAGCATAAGAAGGCAGCTTCCGTAGATGATGAATATCTGCAGAAGGCTGAAGGCTACTTGTATAATGAATTGTCTGTTGTATTAGGTATGTCATTTGAAGAAGCAAAAGAATATTTTACTGAAGAAGTCAGTAAAGTAGATGCTTAATTAATATTGACTAACTGACATATTACAGTGTTTAATAATTCAGTCGTGAGGGAGTAGCTAACTCCATAGAGTAACAAGTCAACATACTGGTTTTTATACCTGGCTTGTTTTAATCAGCGAGACTCATGTATAACTTTTTTTGGTTATGCATGAATGGAATGAAAGATGACCGGACGTGCATGTTCCGGTTTTTTTGTTTGGGGAGGATTTTTTATGAATTTCATGTTTTTTTTGAATAGTGCAGCACTTGGTGTTGCATTAGCAATGGATGCTTTTTCTGTTTCCATGGCAAATGGATTAAAAGAAGTGAAGATGCAAAAGAAAAGAATGTTTCTGATTGCATTTACATTTGCATTCTTTCAGTTTGCGATGCCAATGATTGGATGGATCTGTGTGCATACGATTGTGACGTATTTTCATGCCTTTGAGAAACTGATTCCCTGGATTGCCCTGATTCTATTATCCTTTATCGGAGGAAACATGTTAAAAGAAGGATTTGAAGAACAAAGTGAAGAGGAAGAAAAACAAGTTGGCAAAGGTACATTATTGATGCAGGGAATTGCAACTTCCATTGATGCGTTATCTGTCGGATTTACCATTGCAAACTACAATCTTGTCTTAGCACTTGCTGCGTGTCTAGTTATCGCAATTGTAACGTTTATTATCTGCTGGATTGGTATTGAAATTGGAAAGAAGTTTGGTATGAAGCTTGCAAACAAGGCTGCAATTCTTGGTGGTGTGATCTTGCTTGTGATAGGTCTAGAAATCTTTATCAAAGGTGTATTCTTTTAATTGGAATTTTATTTCGTGAATCTATTTGTATAATGAATACATCCAGGAGGATGTGTATGTATAAAATTATTGTCTGTGATCTAGATGAAACATTGATTTCAAGGGATCGAACAATTTCCAGAGAAAATATTGAAGCAATTCGAAAAGCAACAGAAGCTGGTGTAAAGTTTGTTCCATGTACGGGAAGAGGATATAATTCTGTTCATCATACAACTGCACAGTTAGGCTTATTTGATCAGAAAGATCAATATGTCATTTCCTATAATGGTGGTGCAATTACAGAAAATAAAGATGAAAGGCAATTGTATTTCCAGGGGATTACATTTGAAGAAGCAGAAGCTATCTATAAGCGTGGATTAACGTATGATCATATTTGTATCCATATCTATACACCAGATCAGGTATGGGTAAGATACTTCTATCCAGAAGAAGTTGAATATCTTGCAAACCGTCAGCCATGTACGGAAATCTTCTCAGATGATATTGATTTCTTAAAGGGAAAAGAAATTGTTAAAGCAATCTATATGAATACAGATTATTCGTATTTAAAAAAGATTGAATCTGAAATTACGGATTTGACTGGAAATATGGATGTTTCTTTTTCCAGCAATCGTTATATGGAATTTAACCGTAAAGGTGTATCGAAAGGAAATGGTCTTAAAAGATTATGTAATATCTTAGGTGTAGATATTAAAGATACAATTGCAATCGGAGATAATTTCAATGACTTGTCAATGATTCAGGAAGCAGGTCTTGGCGTTGGTGTAAGTAATACAATTGCGGATATGAAGCCATTGTGTGATGTCATTACAGAGAATGACTGTGATCATAGTGCAGTTGCGGAAGTTATTAACCGTTATGTGTTAAATCAATAAAAATGAAGGCTGTAACAAACTGTTACAGCCTCTTTGTTTTAAATATGAAGTTTTGGAAATACATTTTCAAATGTATCGTTGATCACTAGATCTGCGGCAGTATCATATGGCGTAGCATCTCGATTGACAAGTACAAGATATTTACCGCCAAAGTATCTCAATAATCCAGCAGCAGGATATACAACTAAACTTGTTCCTAATACGACAAGAACATCACTTGATTGAATTGCGGCAATTGCACCATTCAATACAGCTTCGCTGAGTCCTTCTTCATACAGAACAACATCCGGTTTTACAATACCTCCACAAGCATCACAATATGGAACACCTTCAGCATCTTTGATATATTCTGCATCAAAGAACTTATGACATTTCTCACAGTAGTTTCTTTCAACAGATCCATGGATTTCATATACACGCTTACTGCCGGCTGCCTGATGCAAGCCATCAATATTCTGTGTTACAACGCCAAGGCTTTTACCTTTTTTCTCACATTCGGCAATGAATGTATGTACGATATTTGGCTTTGCATCTAAATGAAGCATCTTGTCTTTGTAGAAACGGAAGAATTCTTCTGGATTTTCTTCAAAGTAATGATGAGAAATGATTTCTTCTGGCGGATAAGCATATTTCTGGTTGTATAGACCATCCTGGCTTCTAAAGTCAGGGATACCGCTTAATGTAGAAACACCAGCACCTGTAAAAAATACAATATGTTTTGCCTGATCAATGATTTTCTGGAATTCTTGAATTTTTTCTTCTTTGTTCATCGTTTTATTCCTCCTCGTATTTTTCTAATAATTCTAATGCAATGTGACGCATTTCTTTGATTAAAGACTGTGGTCGTAATATATGTAATTGTTCGTGATATTGAATGAGCCAGCTTGTCAGTGTTGGAGACAGTGTTGTTTTAATATTTGCGATAAACGTTGTATCTGTTCTTTTAGAAATAATCATATTATCTCCAAACTGTTCCAGTACTGGATTTGCCATGGAAGCATTAAATTCAATAGATACCGTAGCTGGTTTTCCATGATACATCTGCATGCTTGTTTTCATATGCTCTTCTAAAGAGAATGGAATTGGTTTTGTTTTCTCATCTGTAATCCGAATATGATCAATCTTATCTAAGCGATAGTTAGAAAAACCTTTATGTTTTTCATCATAGAATACAGCATAGTATTTTCCTTGTGAAGAGACGATTGCATATGGTGTTAAATGATAGATCTTATCATTTTTACGATACTTTCTTTTTTTATCAATCGTCAAATCATAATATTGAAACTCCACAGCAGTGCAGGAAGCAATTGCTGGCAGCAGTGTTTCAATGTTTTCTAAGAAAGCATCATTGTCTGTTTTCGAAGTTGCATAGTATGTATGTGGTAAATGTTCTGCCTGATATGTACTGAGCTGTGATTTGATCTTGTTTGTTAAAAGATCTGTTTCCTTGCTTGAAAAAGCAGGAGAAGAAGATATGTGATCAATTAATACAACGGCTTCACTTAATGTATATGGATGTTCCATATAGTAGAAATGTGGTTTTCCTCGACGAACATGATGAATTTTAAAGCCATAGTCATTCAATGCCTGCATGTATTTATAGACGGTTTTTCTTTCCGCATGAATTCCACAATTCTCTAATTCATCAATGAGTGATGCCAGTGAAATGACATGGGATGCATCCGTTTTTTCAAGAAATATCCGATAGAGACATAATACAACATTCAATTCTTTTCTGTTTTCCATAAATTTCTCAATTCTTTTTCTTTATTATACAATATTTTGGACAGTAAAAACACAACTCTTAGATAGAATATTCATACCAGATGGAGGTGTGATGATGTATAAGAAAGATGCGTTTTTATTGAATGAATGTTTTGTTTTATTTGCATTTGTATGTAGTCTGAATGGCTATGAAGGACTTGGTATCTTGATGGGACTGGCTGCGATATTTTATGCAGATTTCTCAATTTCGTTTCACGTATTGAAAAATGATGTACCTATTATTATTACAGTTTCACTATTTGAATTGATCATGATTGAAGTAAGTGGACTGTCACATGTATTCGCTTCTCTCTATTTCCTTTCATTATCTTCTCTGCTTGTATCTTTTATCTGGTCACATACAAGTAGAAAAGCAAAATGCTATGGAATGCAATGGATGCTTGTTACGGGAATTCTCTTCTTTCTCTCTTCATTTGTATCCAGTTTTCATCAATATACATTCTTACAGACACTTTTGATCATTGTCGCTGTATTTCTTCCATCAAGTTTTCATTATTGTTTAACATATTCACGTCACAAACAAATGATTTCTCATAGAAATACACATATGAGTGTTGTAGAATAATAGGCATGACAAATTGGTTAATACATACATTTATTAAAGATTACGAGAATATCCAGGATGAACAGGTTCGATATTCTTATGGCATTCTAACAACGATCATGGGACTTGTATGCAATACATTCCTGTGCCTTTTGAAAGTGATTTCTGGAATGATGATTCATTCTGTCAGTATTATGTCTGATGGATTCAATAATCTGTCTGATGGATTGTCTTGTCTGATTACGCTGATTGGCTTTAAAGTGGCAAATAAACCTGCAGATGAGGAACATCCATTTGGTCATGGCAGAATGGAATACATTGTTTCATTCATCTCCTGTATTATCATCTTTGTGGTCATCTATGGCTTATTGAAAGAAAGCATCACAAAACTGATTCATCCAGAAAAAATCACATTTAACAATGTACTGTTTGTTTTATTGCTTGCTTCTGTTCTTGTGAAAGTGTGGATGTGTTTCTATAACAAAAAACTTGGAGAACAGTTAAACAATCTGGCAATGAAGACTGCCAGCCAGGATGCTAGAAATGATGCATTTGCAACATTATTATCGATTGTTGCGATGGTACTGGCTTGTGTATATCCAGATATTCCGTTTGATGGCGCCGCAGGTATTTTGTTATCGTTCTTCCTGTTTTATTCTGCCTTTGGAATGGCAAAGGAAATTGTCAGCGCAATCCTTGGGAATCCAATTGATCCTGAAATTGCGGAAGAAATCAAAACGGAAATCTTATCTGATCCACAAATTCACGGCATTCATGATTTGATGCTTCATGAATATGGACCAAATACAATGTTTGGCAGTGCTCATTGTGAAATGGATAGTGATATCAGTTTGATGCAGGCACATGAAATCGTAGATGAAGCAGAACGTCATATTTTAGAAAAGTATCATGTACAGATGTCTTTACATGTAGATCCACTTGAAAAGGATACACCAAGATCTCTTGCATATAAGAAAATCATTATTGATACATTACAACAGCTGGATCCAAAACTAAGTATGCATGATCTTAGACTTGTACCTGGAAAAAATCATATGAATCTGTTTTTTGATGTGATTGTTCCATTTAAATGTAAATATAAGAACGCTGAAATTCAAAAAGCAATCGAAGATGCTTTTCTTTCACAGCCACAGCACATGCATATTCATATTACTTTTGAACACGGATTTATTGGGGGAAATCTATGAAGCATATGAAATCCAACTTATTACTTGCTTTAGCTGCATTCATCTGGGGAATTGCATTTGTAGCACAAAGCGTCAGCATGGACCATATTGGTCCTTTTACGTTTACATGTATTCGTAATCTTGTTGCGGCTTTGACACTGTATCTATTATTGCCAGTCTTAGACAAGATTACCGGTACAACAAAAAAACCAGCTGATCAGAAAGCTTTATGGATTGGTGGAATTGCATGTGGATGTGCGTTATGTGTTGCCTCTATGTTCCAGCAGGTTGGTATTATGTATACAACAGTTGGAAAAGCAGGATTCTTAACTGCTTTATATACTGTGATTGTTCCAATTCTTTCTTTATTTATGCATAAGAAATCAAGCTGGAATGTATATGTAGCTGTTGGGATTTCTATGATTGGCATGTATTTCTTAAGTGTAACGGAAGATTTCAGTATTGCCTATGGAGATGCATTGATGATGGTATGTGCGTTTATGTTTGCGATACATATTCTTGTGATTGATCATTTCTCATTCTTAGATGGGATCCGTATGAGCTGTATTCAGTTTTTAACAGCTGGACTGTTATGTTTGATTCCAATGTTTGTTCTTGAACATCCATCTATGCAGAATATTATTGATGCGGCAGTTCCAATTCTGTATTCTGGTATTCTTTCCAGTGGTGCAGGGTATACTTTACAAATTGTAGGTCAGAAGGATGCAGATGCTTCCATTGCGGGAATGATTCTTTCTTTAGAATCTGTATTTGCGGCTTTGGCAGGTGCAGTCATCTTACATGAATCTTTATCTTCTAGAGAGCTATTTGGATGTGTTCTAGTCTTTGGGGCAATCATCCTTTCACAGATGCAGTTCAAAAAAGAAACGAAATAAAAAAACAAAACTTCAGAGATGATGATTCTCTGAAGTTTCATTTTTTATTTCATCATTAATTCTGTAATGCTCTTTGCATATTCCTTAGGATCATCAATGGATAAGCCTTGTGCTAACAATGACTGATCATAAAGTACAGATGTATATTTCTTTAATGTATCCGGATCTTCTTTTCCAAGCTTCTGCAGCTTTTCAAATAGTGGGTGTTCTGGGTTCAATTCTAAGATCTTGACAGCTTTCATGCCTTGACCCTTTGCCATTGGATCATTTGCAAGGTATTTCTCCATTTCAAGAGACATGCCTTCATCCGCAACAACACATGCTGCTTCATCTGTTAAACGAGAAGAGAGTCGAACTTCCTTGACCTTGTCACCAAGGGAATCTTTCATAGTAGTTAACAAATCTTTATTTGCTTCTGCTTTTTCTTCTCTTGTCTTCTTTTCTTCATCGCTTTCTAGATCAAGATCACCCTTATTCACTGACTGGAATGGCTTTTCAGCATAGTTCATCAATGTATTGGCAACGAATTCATCTCTTTCATCAAGGAAGTAGAGTACTTCATATCCTTTTTCTTTGAGTTTACCCATTGCTGGAAGGTTCTGGATTTCATCAACACTCTTGCCAATTGCATAGTAGATTGCTTTCTGATCATCCTTCATACGATCAACATATTCTTTTAATGTAACGTATTTACCTTCATTAGAGCTTCTAAAAATCATGAAATCCTGAAGCTTGTCTTTGTTGAGCCCATAGTCAGCTAAGATACCAGCCTTTAGATTCAAGCCAAAGTTATCAAAGAATTTTTCATATCCTTCTCTGTCTTTTTCAAGCATTTCTTTTAATGCTGAAGAAACCTTTGTTTCGATGGATTTTGCCATCATCTTGACCTGACGGTCCTGCTGAAGGATTTCTCTTGAAATATTCAGATTCAAATCATCACTATCAACAAGTCCCTTCACAAATCTGAAATAAGATGGAATCAAATCTTTGACTTTATCCATGATGAATACATTCTTGCAGTAGAGTTCTAGACCTGGTTCATAGTCTGTGTAGTAGAAGTTGTATGGTGCCTTTGATGGAATGTAAAGTAAAGCAGTATAGGAAATATTGCCTTCTACAGTGTAGTGAATGACTTTCTGCGGATCTTCCCAGTCATTAAATTTTGACTTGTAGAATTCATTGTAATCTTCCTGTGTAATCTTTGACTTCTGCTTTTTCCAAAGTGGAACCATAGAGTTCAAAGTTTCAACTTCCTGTGTTTCGATTGTCTTCTTGTCATCTGTTGGATCAGGAATATGCTTTGTACATTCCATTTCAATTGGATAGCGTACATAATCACTGTACTTCTTGATTAGTTCCTTGATCTTCCATTCTTCCAGGAATTCGGAATATTTTTCATCTTCTGTATCATCTTTTAGATCCAGTGTGATTCTTGTGCCATAACCAGACTTTTCAATTTCTGAAATGACATAGCCATCTTCTCCTGAACTAGACCAGCTGTATGCTTTGTCTGATTTGATTGATTTTGTTTCAACTAAGATTCTTTTTGCGACCATGAATGCGCTGTAGAATCCAACACCAAACTGTCCGATGATATCTGTATTCTTCTTTGCTTTTTCGAATTGTTCGCGGAATTCTGCAGAACCAGACTTGGCAATTGTACCAAGATTCTTTTCTAGCTCTTCATTAGTCATACCAATACCAGTATCTTCAATGATGAGCTGACGAGTATCTGGATGTCTTTCAATTGTGATCTTCAGATCTTTCTTATCAACCTTTGCCTCTTTATCTGTAAGGGAAATGTAATGTCTTTTATCTAGTGCGTCAGATGCATTGGAAATGAGTTCTCTTAAAAAGATTTCCTTGTTCGTATAGATAGAATTGATCATTAATTCCAGTAAACGTTTTGATTCGGCTTTAAACTGTTTCTTTGCCATGATGATATCCTCCTTAGCACTCTTTACGAATGACTGCTAAATATTGTAGTACGCACATCATAGAAAATCAAGTTGTCATATATAAACAAACTGATAGAATTGTCTTATGAAAGAAATCAATGTAAATCAAATCACAGAAGCAATTGCTTCTATGGCAGCGGATATTGCGTGTATCTATGATCCTGCTGTTTTCAGTGCAATTCAAAAAGCATCCAGTAATGAAAGGGATGAAAAATCAAAAACAGTCATGGATATGCTTTTAAAAAATGCAGAAATTGCTCAAAAGGAAAGAATTCCTTTATGTCAGGATACCGGTCTAATGATCGTATGGCTGCATGTTGGACAGGATGTTCACTTTGTTGGTGGAAATATCAATGAAGCAGTGAATGAAGGGGTTAGAAAAGGCTATACAGAAAATTATCTGCGTGCAAGCAGTGTCGATGATCCACTATATGATAGAAAGAATACAAAGGATAATACACCAGCGATTCTCTATACCGATTTTATTGAAGGGGATCATGTTGAAATTGAAGTGATGGCAAAAGGATTTGGCTCTGAAAATAAATCTGCCTTGAAAATGCTGACACCTGCGGATGGGGAAGAAGGTGTAAAGAAGTTTGTTTTAGAAACAATCAAAAATGCTGGACCTAATGCTTGCCCTCCATTTGTTGTTGGCGTTGGCATTGGTGGAACATTTGATCTTTGTGCGAAGTTATCTAAAGAAGCAATGCTTCGCTCTATTGATCATTCTAATCCAGACCCTCGCTATAAAGCTTTAGAAGATACATTGCTAGAAGAAGCCAATGCATTAAAGATTGGTCCTATGGGATTCCATGGTGCAACAACCGCATTGAAGATTCAAATCAAACAGGCACCAACACATATTGCTGGACTTCCAGTAGCGGTAAATATCTGCTGCCACGTGTGCAGACACGCAAAGAAGGTGATTTCATGAAAACAATTCAATTGCCACTGAAGGAAGAAGATATTAGAAATCTGCATGCAGGAGATGCGGTATTGTTGAATGGAACAATTTATACAGCACGTGATGCTGCACACAAAAAACTTGTAGAAATGATTGAAAATCATGAACCGCTGCCATTTGATCTTCATGGTGCAACGATTTATTATGTTGGACCTACACCTGCAAGAAGTAGACAGGTGATTGGCTCTAGTGGACCAACAACTTCTAGTAGAATGGATCCATATGTGAAAACACTTGCGGAGTGTGGAATGAAAGGCATGATTGGAAAAGGCAGAAGAAGTGATGAAGTGAAGCAGGCAATCAAAGATCATGAAATGATTTATTTTGTATGTGCTGGTGGTGTTGGTGCATTATTATCTCACTGCATTATCAAAAGAGAAATGGTTGCTTTTGAAGAGTTACTTGCAGAAGCAGTTACAAAACTGGAAGTGAAAGATTTTCCATGTTTTGTTGGATGTGATATTGATGGGAATGATATTTATGATTTGGAGGAAGAAGCATGAGTGTTTATGATGAATCATTGAAGTTACATGGAAAGTATCATGGTAAATTAAAGGTTGAAGCAAAGGTGCCTTGTGAAGATGCCAAAGATTTATCTCTTGCATATACACCTGGCGTTGCTGAGCCATGTCGTAAGATTCACGAAGATAAAGAAATGAGCTATGTCTATACGAATCGTGCAAATACTGTTGCGGTCATTAGTGATGGTACGGCAGTTTTAGGACTTGGTGATATTGGTGCAGAAGCTGCACTTCCTGTTATGGAAGGAAAATCTTTGTTGATGAAGCGATTTGCGGATATTGATTCGTGGCCACTTGTGATTGATTCGAAAGATACAGAAGAAATCATTCGTTTCTGCAAGATGGTTGCACCATCTTTTGGTGCAATCAATCTAGAAGATATCAGTGCACCTAGATGCGTTGAAATCGAAAGAAGACTCATTGAAGAATGTAGTATTCCTGTATTTCATGATGATCAGCATGGCACTGCAATCGTTGTACTTGCAGCACTTATCAACTGTATGCGTTTGAAAAAGGCAAAGCCAGAAGAGCAGAAGGTCGTCATTTCTGGATGTGGTGCAGCTGGTTCTAGCATTATCCGTATGTTGTATCAGTATGGTTTTCATAAGATCTATGCCTTTGATGTAGATGGATGTCTGGATCCAGATCATAGTGAAGGCTACAATGATCTTAAGAAAGAGCTGCTTTGCTATGTCAATCTGGATCATCAGCATTATGCTTCCTTAAAAGAAGCGATGGCTGGTGCAGATATTTTTATTGGAGTATCTGCGCCTCGTATTGTTACAAAAGAAATGGTTGCTTCTATGAATGAAGGAAATATTGTATTTGCGATGGCAAATCCAGAACCTGAAATTACATATGAAGAAGTCAAGGAAGCAGGAGCCTATATCATTGGTACTGGCAGATCAGACTATCCAAACCAGGTAAATAATTTACTGGCATTCCCAGGCTTATTTAGAGGTGCATTAGATGCAAAGGCAACAAAGATCACTGAAGAAATGAAGATTGCTGCATCGATTGGTATCGCATCATTAATTAAAGATGAAGAACTGACAAGAGAACATATCATTGTTTCTCCATTTGATCCACGTGTTGTGCCTACTGTTGCAGATGCAGTCAAAAAAGAAGCTATCAAGAGTGGCTTTGTTAGAAAATAAAAAAGATGACGCCTGTCATCTTTTTTGATAGACACGAATTAAGAATTCGGCAGTAATATCCATTCCATCCTGATGGTTGATCTTATCAATATCTTCATTTCTTGTTCTATGATAATATGGTGTCATTTTGAATAAAGAAATGAGATTTTCTTTTTCACAATGGAATGTATTTGAAATGAAGTATTCTTCTTCTTTTACAAGCGTTGTTTCCAGATCCTTCATTTCATTTTCATATGGTGTATCATAGATCAATTGCTTTAGTTCAAATAAATGTTTTGGACCAGGGGAAACAAAGAAGAATCTGCCGCCCTGTGTTAATACTCTTTCAATCTCATCTTTCGCAAATGGTGCAAAGCATGTGACTGCAGTATCACAGGATGCATCTTCCAAAGGAAGACGGAAGATAGAAGCAACTGCATATTGTGTTGATGGATCATTCTTGCTTGCATGCTTTAAAGCTTCCTTGCTCATATCAAATCCATACTTTTCTTCTGCCTGAAAGCCAGAAGTATAATATCCTTCCCCACATCCTAAATCACATAAAACATGTGAATCATACTTCTTTGTTAGATTGACAAGTTCCTGTTTTAAGAAGGCATATCCACCTGAATTTAAAAACTGTGTTCTTGCCTGCACCATTTCTTTGTTGTCACCATGATCAACGGATTGTTTGATCAATAAGTTTAAATATCCTTGTTTTGCATAATCAAATGAATGGTTATTTGCACATCTTGCCTGTCTATCTACTTTGACTAGTTTTTCATTACATATTGGACATAATAATTTCATGCATCTATTGTATCACAAAAAAAGAATTATTCACTTGACTGACTCTCAGTCAGTGCTATACTTCAATTAGGGAGGCATTATGGCAGAAACAAAAGATAGTGAAGAAAGAAGAAATGAATTTGTTGAAGCAGCGGAGAAATTGTTCCGTGAACATGGAATCGTAGATACTACGATCAATTCTATTGTGAAGGAAATGAACGTTGCAAAGGGACTGTTCTATTACTACTTTAAATCAAAAGATGATGTCATTGATGCAATCAGCGAAAAGTATAACGAATTATTTAATGAAATGATGAATGCATCTATGGATAAAGATACGTATGAAGAACGTCTAGAGCAGTATATAACAAATTGCGTACATTCATTTCGTGTCTTGACACGTCAGGTAGAAGGTAAGGATGTAGATTTAACACCACTTTCTTCTAGATCCATTGAAGAAGCAAAGAAAGTATCCATCGATGGATTATGTGATTTGTTTGAAGAAGGAATGAAAGACGGAACATTACAGTTTGTGCATCCAAAGTATTATGCAGATATTCTGATTAGTGGAATTCTTACTTTGGTAGAAGAAAAAGAAGCGGGAGATGATGAAATCAAGGACATCATCATTGATCTGATTGAAAGATCTGGAAAGGACTAGAAATGTCAGAAAACAAAGAAAAAGATTTTACAGAAAGATTCAATACATTGAAAGATGAAGCACTCAAAGCAATGAAGGAAACAACAGAAACAGTGCTGAAAAAATTGGATACAGAAAAAAGAAAGGCTGAAATTCGTAGTGAAATTGGACATAATGCAAGAGAATTATCCAAAGCATATGAAAAGCTTGGAAGAGAATATTTCTTGTTGAAGGAAGGCAGTATCCAGGAAACAGATGAAAAAGAAACATTTGCTAAAATTAGAGACAAAGAAAAACTGATTGAGCTTTTAAACGAAAAACTCGATCAGCTAGATAAAGAATAAGGCATAAAAAAGAAGGCTTTTCAGCAATACTGAAAAGCCTTCTTTTTTATGTGTGAAATATTAGAAATGTTAAATGAATGAAGAGTTTAGAAACAGTAAACAAAAAGTTTGAAAAAACTATTGCAACATTTCATGGAATATGTATAATAATTTTTGGTTTTATAAAAACTGATTTTAAGTTTAGTGTTGCTAAACAAAGGAGGGATATGATAGATATAGGGCATCGAATCCGACAATTACGCTATAAAAACGATCTAACGTTAGAGGAACTTGCTTCCAGAACAGAACTTACGAAAGGGTTTCTTTCACAGCTGGAAAACAATCTGACATCACCTTCTTTGCAGACATTAGAAGATATTGCGGAAGCATTGGGAACGACATTATCAAGATTCTTTGCGGTAGAAAATGATGAACAGATCGTATTTACTTCCGATGATGAATTTGTAGATGAACAAGAAAACTGTACGATTCACTGGATCATTCCAAACGCACAGAAAAATGAAATGGAACCAATCCTGATTGAACTGGAAGCAAATGCAGAAAGTAAATTGATTGAACCTCATGAAGGGGAAGAGTTTGGATATGTATTGCGTGGAAGAGTACTGCTTGTACGTGATTCCAACAAAAAAGGAAACTTATTGAGAAAAGGTGATTCTTTCTATATCCGAGGAGATGAATCACATTATTTGAAAAACGACACTGATAAGAAAGCGGTTGTTCTTTGGGTTAGTACGCCACCAGAGTTTTGACAGTGCAAAAGGAGATAGAAACATGGCAAAAAAGCTAATTGAAATCAAAAACATTGTGAAAAGATTTGATAATCAAGTTGTTTTAAAGGGAATCAACCTGGATATCAATGAAAATGAGTTTGTGACATTATTAGGTCCTAGTGGATGTGGTAAAACGACATTACTTCGTATCATTGCTGGATTCTTAGAGCCAGATGAAGGAAATGTTTTCCTTGATGGCGAAGATATTGCGACTGTTCCTGCGTATAAAAGAGACGTTAATACAGTGTTCCAGCACTATGCTTTATTTCCTCATTTAGATGTATATGACAATATTGCTTTTGGTTTAGCAATCAAGAAGCAGCCAAAGGATATTATTCATCAGAAGGTTATGAGAATGATTTCTCTTGTGGGTCTAGAAGGATTTGAACATAGAGATATTAATGCGATGAGTGGTGGGCAGCAGCAGCGTGTTGCGATTGCTAGAGCGTTAGTCAATGAACCTCAGGTTCTTTTGCTTGATGAATCTTTAAGTGCTTTGGATAAGAATCTAAGAAAAGAAATGCAGCTGGAATTGAAGGAAATTCAAAGAGAAGTTGGTATCACATTTATTTTCGTTACACACGATCAGGAAGAAGCACTAACAATGAGTGACAAAATCGTTATTATGCGTGATGGTATGATTGAACAGGTTGGCTCACCACTAGAAGTGTATAACACACCAGTCAATGAATACTGTGCAAAGTTTATTGGTGACTCCAATATCATTAATGGAACAATGAAAAAGGATCGTCTTGTCAGCTTTGATGATGCTGATTATGTATGTGAAGACTATGGCTTTGCGGAAAACGAACCAGTTGATATTGTCATTCGTCCAGAAGATATTGATATTGTACCTAGAAATAGAGGCTTATTGAATGGGGAAGTAAAGTCTGTATTGTTCAAGGGTGTTCATTATGAAATCGTTGCGGAAACTTCTTCCGGTACTTCTAAGACAGTTATAATGCATGTTACAGGTGAACATGACGTTGTCAATGCAGAAGCACATGAAAGAATGTCTGCGACTAGCTTCTCTATGGACGTAGAAGACGTTAAGGATATTACTGATGCTGAAATCATTGCACGTGCAAACGCACAGGCATGGAATGATGATGAAGAAGATGTATCTATTCCGAATGTTAATTATGATCTAAAAGAAGATGAAGGTGTATATGACTGTACGTTTGAAACAGCAGCAGGTACAAAGATTACAATCAAGATCAATGTTGTAAAACCTGTTTCTGTAGAAGATGCTGGAAATGAAGAATCTATTCAGGCATTTAACTTCACTAAATCTGTAGATGAAATCAAGGAATCCGTTGCTTTAGATACAGACTTGATTCGCTGGGCAGATGCATATGCATGGTCAACAGAAGATAACTCTCAGGTAGAAATCTGGGATGTTAAATATGACTTTGATGATGAAAATATCACAGAAGGTGACTATCCAATTACATTCTCTACACAAGGTAGAGAATTGAAACTTGAAACAACAGACCACCATGAAGTTGGTGAAAGAGTTGGACTTGAATGGAACCCTGAAGACATTCACGTCATGAGAAAGATGAACTGACAATGAAGTCATTTTCAAAGCTTGTTTATCCATACATTGTATGGATGATTGGAATGATCATTGTTCCAATGCTGATGATTGTTTTGTATGCATTTACTGTACAGGGAAACAGCGTGCTTACATTAACAATCACATTTGATAACTTTGCACGATTCTTTTCAGACCCTATCTTTCCAGGTGTTTTATGGAAATCTTTAAAGATGGCTTTGATAACAACGATCATATGTATTGCCATTGGTTATCCAACGGCATATATCATGGCTCGCCAAAAGCCAAAATCACAAGGCTTGACAGTATTGCTTGTTACATTGCCTATGTGGATCAATATGCTTGTTAGAACATATGCATGGAAGGGTATTTTAGGAAGACTAGGTGTACCAGGTGAAATTAGTGTCTATGTTGGTATGGTGTATAACTTCCTGCCATTTATGATTCTTCAGATCTATACAGCATTATCAAAGATCGATGCATCTTTGATTACAGCTGCACATGACTTAGGTGCTGATGAAAAACAGACATTCTTGCGTGTTACACTGCCTCTTTCTTTAAGTGGTGTTGTTTCAGGTATTACACTTGTATTCCTGCCGGCAGTATCATCCTTCTTCATTCCAAAATTACTTGGTGGAGGACAGTATGTATTGATTGGTAACCTGATTGAAGATTATTTCGTTTCTACAGGAGACTGGAATTTTGGTTCAGCAATCTCATTGATCATGGCAGTCATTATTCTGATTTCTATGTATGTCACTAGAAAATTAGATAAAGATGTAAAGGAGAAGTAACATGAAAAAGAAATCTGGTATTTTTTCAAAAATCTATCTTTGGGTTGTTTTAGCCTTCTTCTATTTACCAATTTTCTATGTTGTATTCTTTTCGTTTAACCGTTCAAAATCTTTAACAAGATTTACTGGTTTTTCTACAAAATGGTATGAAGCTATGTTCAACAACCGTTCTATTATGGAAGCAATCTGGTATACAGTACTGATTGCGGTCATTGCAACGGTAGTATCTACGTTTGTTGGAACAATTACCGCAATTGGCTTGTCAAAATCTAAGAAGATCGTAAAAGAGATCGTTACACAGGTAAATAACCTTCCAATGTTAAACCCGGAAATCGTTACGGCGATTGGATTTATGCTGCTGTTCTCTTCTCTTAGAATTAAGACTGGCTTTACAACAATGCTTCTAGCACATATTGCATTCTGTATTCCATACGTTATCTTGTCAGTGATGCCTAGATTACGTACATTGGATCCAAATATTGCAGAAGCAGCAATGGACCTTGGATGCACACCGTTACAGGCAATGTTTAAGGTTATCATTCCACAGATCAAAGGTGGAATTGTAGCTGGGGCTTTGGTTGCATTCTCTATGTCATTTGATGACTTCGTTATTTCATTATTTACCACAGGACCTGGGGTATCTAATATTTCCATTTACGTATATTCCAACGTAAAACGTGTGAATCCTACAATCAATGCGTTGAGTGCAATTATTGTATATGTTGTGACAGCTGTATTGATTCTTGTAAATGTTGTTCCAATGATTCGTGAAAGGAGAAAAAAGAAACATGAAACAATTGAAAAAACTCTCTAAAATCTTATTAGCATCTTCTACTTGTTTGGCATTGACTGCCTGTGGCGGTGACTCTGGTAAATCTGAAGAGCACATTGATGCAAAAGAAAAGTTTGGATGTAATGTCTTAAATGTTTATAACGCAGGTGAATACATTGGGGAAGATGTAATTTCTACATTTGAAAAAAAGTATAATGCGCGTGTTAACTATGATACATTTGAATCTAATGAAATTATGTATACTAAATTATTAGGCGGTTCTTCTTATGATGTCATCGTTCCTAGTGACTACATGATTGAAAGAATGATTTCTGAAGATATGCTGCAGCCTTTGAATAAGGAACAAATGAAAAATGAAAAGGATCTCAACCCTGCAGTAGTGCAAACGAGAGAATCCTTTGATCCAGATGGTGTATATTCTATGCCATACTTCTGGGGAACAGTTGGTCTTGCCTATAACAAAGAGGTTGTTGATGCAGACACAATCAAAAAAGAAGGCTGGGAAGTCTTAAAGGATACAAACTATAAGGGTGATATCTATTTCTATGATTCACAGCGTGATGGATTCATGATTGCATTTAAAGCACTTGGCTATTCTATGAATACAGATGATGAAAACCAAATCCAGGATGCATATCAGTGGCTAAGAGAAATGAACGATACAATGGAACCAGCATATGTTACAGATGAAGTGATTGACGGTATGGCAAACGGTGAAAAGGCAATTGCGGTTATGTATTCTGGAGACGCTGCATATGTATTGAGTGAAAACCCAGATATGGACTGGATTGAACCAGATCAGGGTACAAACAAGTGGCTTGATGGAATGGTAATTCCTAAGAATGCATCTTGTTCAGGTTTAGCAAATGAATTCATTAACTATATGACAAGTTATGATATTCAGTTAGCAAACAGTGAATATGTTGGCTATACACCTGTTAGAAAAGATGTTGAAGATTATCTTGCGGGAGAAGATGGTGACTACTTTGAAAATAAGGCATATGCACCAAGAACAGACGGCAAGAATGATGAAACATTCCACTACAGTGAAAAATTAACAAAACAGTTAAGTGATTTGTGGAATAAAGTTAAGATTCAATAAGAAGAAAGGGAGCAATCCCTTTTTTCTTATAGTATGATAGTAGCAATGCATGAGGGGGAATTGTATGGAAAAGGATACATATCATATTGATTTGACACAGGGAAATCTAATCAAAAACTTATTTGCGTTTTCTGTACCATTGATGTTAACAAATTGTCTGCAGATGGTATTTAACGCTGCAGATACAATTGTTGTGGGAAAGTTTTCTGGATCTACGGCATTGGCTGCGGTTGGTGCTACGGGCAGTGTCATATTTTTATTAATATCTTTGTTTAATGGAATCACGATTGGTACAAATATTGTTGTATCTAAATACATTGGGGCAAAGGATGATGAGAAAACAAGAATTGCTTCTCATACGTCAATCTGGCTTGCATTTACGGTAGGCATCTTTTTGACATGTGTTGGTCTTTTTTTCTCAAGACCGTTGTTAAAACTGATGTCTACGCCTGAAGATTTAATAGAGTATAGTACGATATATATGAAGATTTACTTTACGGGTATTATATTCATGCTTGTCTATAATTTTGCGACTGCAATTTTAAGATCATCTGGAGATACAAAACGACCTTTGTACTTTTTGATGATTGCGGGTGCATTGAATGTTGTGTTGAATCTCTTATTTGTCATTGTATTTCATCTTGGCGTTGCTGGTGTTGCTTTAGCAACTGTGATTTCACAGGCAGTCAGTGCAATACTTGTGATGATTACATTAATCAATGAAACGAATGCGACGAAGTTCTACTGGGGGTATTGTAAACTTGATCTTCCAATCGCAAAAGAAATACTTTCCATTGGTATTCCTGCGGGAATTCAGGGTCTTGTGTTCTCTTTCAGTAATGTTGTGATTCAATCAAGTATTAACTCTTTTAACAGCAGTAATTTAATTGCGGGTAATAGTGCAGCAATAAATCTGGAAAACTTTGTATATATTGGCATGGATGCTTTTGATAAGGCAACTGCTACGTTTACTGCAGCAAATGTTGGTTCTTCTAACTATAAACAGATTAGAAAGATATTGTTGATTACAATGATATTGACTGTTGCGAGTGGATTGTTGATTAGTGGAATCATTTATCTCAATTCAAACTTATTCTTACGTCTATATACCAATTCTAGTGATGTTGTGCATTATGGAATGTATCGTCTGGCATTTGTTACATTGTTATTGCCGATTCAGGGAATTGCGGATACATTTATTGGATCTTCTAGAGGAATGGGATATTCTTCTGTACCAACATTGTTAATGCTTGTTGGTATTTGCGGAGTCCGTTTAGTTTGGCTGTTTACTGCGTTTTCTGCAGTTCGTAAACTTGAAGTGTTGTATGCATGCTTTCCAATCAGCTGGGTTATAACAGATATTGTAGAAGGTATTGTCTGGGTATACAGCTATCGAAGATTCATGAAAGAGCATCAATCATAAAAGATAAAACCAGTACGTGTGATGTACTGGTTTTATGAAATGTCTGCAACCGATAAATGCTTTTTCACAATGCATGAAGGATTTCTGATTATCACTTTAAAAATTTTATCAATATAATGATTGCTTTTTCTGATAATGCTGGGGCAACAGAAAAAAAAGAGTGTATTCAAAAATTGAATGAACCAGTTTCGTTTTTGTTACTGAATGATGGAGAAGAAATTGAAATAGACTAATATTAAAATATTAAGGTTATATTCGTGAATGGTGACCTATACGAATAATGCAGCATAAAAATACAAAAAAGAATGCAGGATTCTATACAATTGTATATTTCCTGCATTCTTATTTTAGATTTTGAAATGATAGAAATCTGATCAGTTCGAGTCGAATCACACACTGTATACCTGATGTTTCTGATTTAAGTGTCGAAGGAGTTCGCTGACTATATCATTCTGAAGTATATAGGTCACCATCAAATGGTATTTTTCTTGAAAGTATCATGACAAGGAATTACAAAGAATGCACAAAAAGTTCGATAATTAGTTCGAAAAAATAATATAAACACAAAAAAACCGCTATTTCTAGCGATTTTTGAGTCTTTAAGTGGTGGGGACGATGGGACTTGAACCCACACGGTGTTGCCACCACCGGATTTTAAGTCCGATGCGTCTGCCGATTCCGCCACATCCCCATATCCCTTAATAAGTGGAGGTGCCTGCCGGGGTCGAACCGGCGCTCGCAGAGTTGCAGTCTGCTGCCTTACCACTTGGCTAAGGCACCATTGGTTAGTGCTTTATTAGTATATCAAAACTACAATATAATGCAAGAAGAAAATTAAAAAATTTTAACAAAGTTATTTCTAAGTTGTGATATTCCGTTACAATAGTGATAGTTTCATTTTTCAATAAATTAACAAAGCTGTTATATAGTGAAACATGTAGGAAAGGAATGTTATTAAAAATGAATATTACAGTATATTTAGGTGCTTCCTCAGGAAATGATGATAAATTTCAAATCGCAGTTAGAGAATTAGGAAACTGGATTGGTGAAAATGGACATACTTTAGTCTATGGTGGATCAAAAGCTGGTTTGATGGGGGATCTGGCAGAGAGTGTATTGTTGAGCGGTGGAAAAGTCATCGGGGTTGAACCACAGTTCTTTATTGATGCTGGATTTGAATATAACGATATTACAGAATTAATTGTGACTCATGATATGAGTGAAAGAAAAGCAAAAATGATTGAACTTGGAAATGCATTTATTACTTTTCCAGGTGGAAGTGGAACATTAGAAGAAATCAGTGAAGTTATTTCTAAAGTAATGTTAGGACATATGAGTGAACCAGTCATGATTTATAATCTAGATGGGTATTACAATGATTTAAAAAATTTGTTTGTGCATATGATTGAGAAAGGTCTATGTGATAAAAAAATATTTGAAAAAATAAGGTTTGTTGACAACTTAGAAGAAATTAAGAAACTGCTTAACGCATAGTTGTGTTGTGAGATAAAATAGATGTAGTGAGGGCTTTAGAATGATAGATAAAATGACGTTGGCAGAGCTGAAAAGAATTATTAATGATAGTGAAGCAGCTGAATTACATGAGTATATTGAAGAAGTAAATGCTATTGATATTGCTGTCATATCTGAAGATCTGGATGATAGAGAATTATGGCGTCTTTGTCAGTTATTGCAGGATGATGATCTTGCTAAAGTATTGGAACAGGCAAGTGACATCCAAAGAACACGTATTGCTGAAAATATTACAAATGATGAATTGATTGAAGTATTTGGCTACATGCAGAAGGATGATATTGCCGATTTGATTGGTGATATGAAATACGTGCAGAAAAAGGCATTACTCAATCAAATGATGGAAGATGATCGTAAGATCATCCGCACATTATTGAACTATCCTGAAGATTCTGCAGGTGGTATTATGACCACTGCGTATATTGCGTTAGATGAGAAATTGACTGTAGAACAAGGGATGCGTCGTATTCGTCAGATTGCGAATAAATCAGAAGTTATTGAAACAATCTATATTGTTGATCATTCTCAATCACTTGTTGGTGTTGCAAACTTAAGAGATTTTCTGACAGCGAAAAAAGATGACTTGCTGAAAGATATCATGAAGGTGAATCCAATCTATGTACATCCAGAAGATGATCAGGAATATGCTGCAAAGCTTGTTAGCAAATATGATTTGAATGCAATTCCTGTTGTGAATAATAGAGGTTCTATTCTAGGTATTATTACAGTCGATGATATTATTGATGTTATCGTACAGGAATATAACGAAGATATTCTTGAACTGGGTGGTGTTTCAAGTGAAGAAAACCTGAATACAACGTTATGGGATTCCATTCGTTTACGTTTGCCTTGGCTTCTTGTGAATCTGTTGACTGCTTTTGTTGCGAGTATGACAGTGAAAGCATTCGAAGGTACGATTGCAAAAGTTGTAGCTTTATCTGCGACAATGACAATTGTTACGGGAATGGGTGGTAATGCTGGTTCTCAGACACAGTCTATTCTTGTGCGACAATTATCGCAGGATGATGTATCTTTAAGAAAATATGCGAAGTCATTTATCAAAGAAATCATGTTGGGTGTTGTTGATGGTGCAATCAATGGATTGATTACAGGAATCATTGTCTCTGTCATCTATCATAATGTCTATCTTGGATTGATTATCTTTATTGCGATGATTGGAAATCTTGTTGTTGCAGGTGTATTTGGCTTCCTTGTTCCTGTTGCTTTAAAAAGACTGGGCGCAGATCCAGCAGTATCTTCTTCTATCTTTATCACAACAGCGACAGATGTTTTGGGATTCTTTATCTTTTTAGGACTTGCACAGCTGTTCCTGCCATTATTAATGTAAAAAAGCCTGGGATGCCAGGCTTTTATAATGCAAGGATATTTCTGATTGTTTCTGCATCGTACATGTAGAATTTTAATGGTTCTACAGAATCGATCACTTCGTTTTTATTGCTGAAGTAAGATACGATTTGAGTCATTTCCTGTTCATATTGAGGATTGATCTGAACTGGCATGCGATGTGCAACGTCATCAAAATACAAGAAGATCAAAGTCCACATGATCTCCTGACAGCTGTCTTCAATCCAGAAGTCACTGTCTTTGAATGGTGGAACATATTGATGCAGCAGCTGTTTGATGATTTGTAGACCATCATTAGAACTCAGCCAGATATCTGTGTACGAATAATCAAACTGGCTCATGAATTCTTCGTTGAAGTAATCAAAGGCATCTCCCTGAATAATTGTCAAAGGAATATCCTGAGGAAACTGAGGATAGATAAAACGTTTAAACATCGCAATGACTTCTTCAGATTTCTCTACACATGTAATTTCTGTAACGTTTGGATTTGCCATTGCCATATAGATGAAATATCCAATTCCTAAGCCAAATGTAAGTACTTTTCCATGTGCTTTTTCTGCACAGATGTTATTTGTTGCAGCTTCAGATGGTGCATCAATCATCCAGTCCTGATCATCCTGATAGAGATAGATAGCTTCAAAACTGCTATCCATTGCTCTTAGTTTCATCCAGTCATTGAGTTCTCGATTTGGATCTTTCTGAATGGCATCTACGTTAAAGAGTTCTCTTCCTGTTACTTTATTCTTTTCATAGGAGAAATGTGCATCACGAATAAGATCCAAAGATACATTTGCGTGATATGGGCTCTTTTCCCATTCCTTCTTTGATAAGAATAGAGAAGGCCAGTTTTCTTCATCTTGCATGAATTCTGCAAATCCTGCATCTCTCATTTCTTTCTGTACTGCTTTCTCTTCTGCTTTTGTGACATGCAGGCCAACAAATTCATTTTTTGTATCGTTGTAGATGTTATATCTGCAGCGGTCTAAAAAACCTTCGATTTCTTTTGTTAATTTGATTTCCATGCATCCATTATACATATTCAAACATAAAAGAAAAACAAGATCTTAAGAGATCTTGCTATTCATGACGCAATGCTTCAATTGGATCAAGATTTGCTGCTTTATAGCTTGGCAGTAAACCAAAGATGATACCAATTGCCATAGAGAATAGAACAGATAACAGGGAAGCTGGAACACTGATGGATACTGGAGTACCGTTTAACATGGATATCAGCTGTGCTAAGCCAATTCCGGTAAATACACCAGCAATACCTCCAATCGAAGTTAATACAACAGCTTCTGTCAAGAATTGAAACATGATTGCTTTCTTTCTAGCACCAATAGCTTTCTTTAAACCGATTTCGCCTGTTCTTTCTGTAACTGTAACAAGCATAATATTCATAACACCAATACCGCCAACAAGTAATGAAATACCAGCAATCCAGATCAGCATCGCATTTGTTGACTGTGATAGAGACTGGATGTCTTTTGCCTGTTTGAGCAAGTCTTGTGCCTTGTATTGAATACTGGATGAAGAAACATATGTATTTAAGATGTTTGCGGCTTCTTTTCCAACAGATGTCATATTGGAAGTTGCATCAACTTTTAATATTGCATTCTGTGGTTCATCAAACTGATAGAAAATTGGCCATGATTCAGATGGTACGTATACTTTTGAACCTGAAGACTGATTGTATGTCCAGTAGTCATCGATACTGTCCATAGATGGTTCAAACTTTTCTTTATCTGCACATACACCAACAATTGTGAATGGTGTATTTTTGATTTCGATTGTCTTGCCAATTGGGTCAGTTTCTCCAAAGAGAAGCTGTGCACTCGTTTCATCCAGCACTGCAACTTGTGCATAGTTTTTATTATCGGCATCTGTAATGCCTCTTCCTTTTTTGATGGTTAATCCTGCAATAGAGAAATAATCCTGCTGAACACCAAGGATATATCCACCATCCAGTGAAGTGTTATTACGGTAGATTGTCTGATAATTCTGTCTGGAACGATAGAGTGTAGCACCTTCAACGTGATCGATAGTTTTTAAAGATTCTAAAGTTTCTTCTGAAACAACTGGAATTCCGCCTGGTAAACCAGAATCAAAGGAATATTCCCAGTCATCCTGGTATAAAGATACTTTCACTGTGTTGTCTCCAGATCCAATCAGATTTTTTTCAATCTGATCATTTGTTCCTTTAATTGTAGAAACAATAGCGATAATGGAAGCAATACCAATAATAATACCTAGCATTGTCAAGAAGGAACGCATTTTGTGTGCGAAGATTCCACGGAATGATAAACGAATATTTTCAATCATAATGCCTCCTGTGAAGAATTTTTTGTCTTGATTCCTTCTTTTGCGTTTTTACTGTAAGCAAATGCAATGTAGTCTGTATCAGAGAGACCATCTTTGATTTCAATCGTATCTCCCCAGACAATCTTGCCGATTGTTACGTATTGTTTCTTCAGTTTTCCATGATCATCTTTAAATACATAGTATTTATTTCCATCTTGTCTGACATATGCTTTTGACAGCCAGATGGAATTTGTTGTATCTGCTGCATCAGTGTTGAGTGTCAATTCTAGATATTCACCTAACTGTAGAGATGCAGAATCTTCTACATATGCTTCAAATCCATAGTAGCTGACGTTTGGATTGCCAGAGCCGTTATAGTAATTGTTTCCAGAGGCAGGGACAGTATCAATATTGTCGATCGTAGCAGTAACTGTATTGCCGCTTGTCCAGCTGTAACCTGAAATCGTATCTCCTGTTTTAAGCTGATCAAGCATTAATTCACTGACAGTTCCCTGGATGTATGTTCCTTGACCGCCTGCAACTTCTAAGAATGCACTGCCATCCTGTGGAGGATTGGATACATCACCAACTTTACGCACAACACCATTTCTTTTTGCACGTACAACACCATCACTTAACATTTCCTTGCTTTCATTTAAGGAAAGCTGTGCTTTTCTTAAATCCAGATCAAGTGTTTTGAGCTGGTATTTTTTATCACGGATTGCTTTTGCAAGTTCAACCTGTGTATAGCCGTTTGGATCAATTTCTGGTTCCTGTTCTATTTCTTGTTCGATTTCTTCGTATCTTTGTTCTTCTTTTGTGTGAGAAATCACAGAATACATGTCACCTTCATTCATGGATTGCGTGGATGCAAACTTATCACTGCGAACAAGCCAGGAAGAATCAACTTCCCATTCGTCTTCATCATTTTTTGCATACACATCAAATCTGAAATATTGATTCTGATCCCCGTTGTCTAAAAAGAGTTTTCCATAAACAATACCATTGTCTGCATTTTCACTTTCTTCACAAAGCTTGAAGACATATGGATTCTTTTTAGTGCCTGCTAAATTGATTTCTTCAGCAGGGATTGGCTGGGAATTATTGATGTATTCCACAGCATCTTTTACATCATATGCATTTGTTGAACCATCTGTATATGTATATGTAATCCAGTACCAGCATGCTTTTCCATATTCTTTAGAAATTCTTTCTTCCTGCCACAATGATGGTTCATCCATTGGACCTTTTTCAGGTGCAGTATTTTCAGAAAAATCATCACTGTTCGTAGAAGCATAATAAATCTTATAGGAAGCAATATTCTTTTCTGCCTGTGAAAGAGAAAGAATATATGGAGAGAATCCATTTTCGTCCTTTTCGGGAATGGAAGGCAGAGGCACTGGTTTTGGATCCGGTGCTTCTGTTGGTTCAGGCATTGGTGTTGTTTCTGGGACAGGAGTTGTGTTTAACAGCTTTTTTAATTCGTGTTCTGCAAGTGTAATCGCATTTTGTGTTTTTTCTACTTCTAATTGATTGGAATCTACAGAACTTTGCAATGTGGTTAAGTCATAAGATAATAATGGATCACCTTTGCTGACTTGCTGACCTTCTGAAACGAATATCTGTGTGATTGTTTTGGAAGCATCATAGAAGATTGACTGTGTATCACTGTTGGATACAAACCCTGTTGAAGTAGAAGGGCTGTCCCAATAGCCTGTATTTAGTGATGCAACGGAATTGACTTCAATCGTATTTGTTGAATCCATGTAGATTTTGACACCAACGATTGTTCCGATGGCAACGGCACATACAGATGTGATAATTACTCCTTTTTTTACAGAAGGTTTCATAGTGTTCCTCCTTGTTTATTTTCAATAATTTCACCATCAATGATATGAAGTGTCTTTTTGGCGTGGGATGCAACATTTGCATCATGCGTAATCATAATAATCGTAACACCTTCATCATTTAATGATTGAAATAATTCCATGACCTGTTTTCCACTTGCCTGATCTAATGCACCCGTTGGTTCATCCGCAAGCAGGATTTTTGGATTATTAATAATTGCACGAGCAATCGCAACTCGTTGTTTCTGACCACCAGATAATTGATTTGGCTTAAAGGAAATTCTTTCTCCAAGACCTACTTTATTCAATGCATCTTGTGCTCTTTCTTTTCTTTCTTCTTTACTGACACCTGCATAAATCAAAGGGAGTGCAACGTTTTCCTGTGCTGTTTCAGCACTGAGAAGATTGAAGTTCTGAAATACGAACCCAATCTTATGCAGACGAAGATCACTTAAAGCATTGTCATTCATTTTTGAAATATCTTCATTGTCAAAAAGATAAGTTCCATCACTCATCCGATCAAGACAGCCGATGATGTTCATTAGTGTTGTTTTACCAGAGCCGCTAGGTCCCATGATTGCGATATAATCACCTTCATTTACCTGTAAACTGACATCTTTTAAAACTGGAACGATCATTGGTTCTTTTCCATAGTTTTTATAGATGTTCTTTAAATCAAGAAGCATATGTTTCACCATCCGTTTCCATCTGGTATTCTGTTGTTGTTTTCATGCCTTCCTTATAAGAATCATCTACCCATGCAATATAGTCATCTTTGCTTAAACCAGACTTGATTTCTGTTGTATGCATTTCATCATCCGTTTCGCCAAGTTCAACTTTTCTTTTTTTCAGCTTTTCTTTTTCAGAAACCCATACATATGGATCTCCATTATCGTCATAGGCGATAAAGCTGGAATCCAGCCAGATACCTTGTTTAACACTAGATTGACCATTATCTGGTTCGATGTATACATGCTGACCAAGCATCAGACCATCATTGTTATCTAAAGTGACATAGAAAGGATATTTAGAAGCAGATTCACCAGAATCAGATCCAGAGTAGAAGTTGTTGTTGTCTGTCTGTGGTTCTGTTTCTACTTTTGTGACAGTTCCTTTATAGATCTGATCTTCATTAATTCTGCTTCTTACAATAACAGAACTGCCTTCAGAAATAGATCCCATTTCACTGATTGTACCTTTGACTCTGAATTCACCTGTCTGTGTAATAGAAATCAGTGGTTTTGTATTACCGTTCTGATCTGTTCCGCCATCTCTGTTGACTTCTTTGATGATGCCATCGATTGTGGCGATGACTGTAGAAGTTTCGATCTGCTTGTTTAATTGATCGATTTCTGTCTGTGTGGACTTGATTGTATTCTGTGCCTGGCGGATTGCGTAGTTTGCATCATTGATACGTGCCTGAATTTCAACTTTGTCACCACCGTTGTTGATTTCTGCCCTGTAATCAGCAATGGTATTGTTCTGTGCTTCAATTTCATTGTTCTGTGCTTCGATATCTAATTTCTTCTGTGCAATGGAATTGGAAGCTTCTGTTGTGTCGTAAGAGAATAGCTTGTCTCCTTTTTTGACTTCTTGTCCTGCTTCTACATATACATCAGCAATTGTTTTAGAACTATCTTGATTGATATCTAATGTTTCCTGTGATTCTACAACACCGGAATAACGATTTTCTGTATAGGAGGAACCAGTAACAGTGGATACTTTCTGGACATAGATTGTTTCACTGGTGGAGCCTGTTTGAAAGGCGTGGAGTAAAAAATAAATGCCAATTGCGGCAATCATAATACATAACGATACAATGATCGTGATTCTGGTATTTTTTTTCATAATTTTCACCATTAAGGCGGCCCTTCTTTCCGCCTTCACAAACCAGTAATGAAATTACTGGCAAATCTTGCCTCTTTCCTGTATGCTTTGCTTAGGAGGTATAGATATACTACAGAGCACGTTAGGAGGAGTAGGCAATTTGTTTACAAATATCCTGAATAATTATAAGTCGCCGTCATCCTTACAAGCACAAACAAGTAGGACTCAGAGCCTGAACACTTAGCATTGATTTAATCAATTGACTGAATATACGCTGGATGACAGTCAATGTCT
>NZ_JBQHWJ010000017.1:0-38323 GCF_052064035.1 Bulleidia sp. HCP3S3_C9
ATTCACAATCTCAATTCTACTCGGTTTCCGGGCCGATACTAAGCCGGAAGAGAAAGGAGATGTATATAGATTTGACTCAGCTGGATGAGCTAATTTATATATACCATATAACAATGAATAATATCCATTCATTGAATATCCTTTTTTTGTTCCTTATTTGTAAACAAATAAACTATACAGAAAATAAAAAGAAGAATATCGAATTGTTATTACGTATGCTGCTACTCTGACAGCAGATGCATTGATTGGTAAAGATGAATATCCCACTCCTCCAGAGCCACTTTGTCCGGTTTTGAGAGCCACCCATTCCGTAGAGAGAGCCATTTTTTTATTCCGGTAACAGAGCCACCTTCATATTATAAGATTATTTTGTGAATCCATATCCACAATGTCTTATGATTGGAGGTGCTTTTTTATGTATGACAATAAGACAATTATTAAACTTCATTTCGATGGAGTAAGTATTCGCCAGATTGCAGAACGGTCAAAAAAATCGAGAAACACAATTTCTCGGATTATTACTGCTGCTAAATCTGTAAATCTTACTCCTGAGCAACTGGATCATTATCTGATGATGAATTGATACTTCTCCTGTTTCCAAATAAAGAACTGATGCCTGTACTTAGTACATGGAGCTATGCGTTATTAAAGAAAGCACCATGTAGATATACAGGCAGTGTATATCTAGATAATATGGTGATTGCTGCACATAACTCGAAAGCACACTTTAAAAAGCTATCTCAACTAGAGAAAGGAGATATCATTACATTTACTGATGCTGTTGGAAATGAATTTTCATATGAAGTTGCTGGAATTGAAATACTGCAGCCTGGAGAAGTAGATGATATGACAAGTGGACAGTGGCCTTTAACATTGTTTACATGTACATATGGTGGTGCAAGTAGAGTAACAGTGCGATGTGAAAAGGAAAATGAATCTAACATTAAGTAATTTGATTGACTATCAAATTATTTGTGGTAAAACATTAGAGGTAAAATGAAGTTCTATCTCAAATGTAATGAAACGTTCCTATGATATTCCTCTAAAAAAATTGTAAAAAACAAATTTTTTGCTCTTCCTTTTATGAAAGGGTTTACACAAAATAAAACAGTTTTCTCAGATTTTGAAACATTGCAATCTTTTGCTGAAATTAAAGCAAAAAATTCATTTATTTGTATAAAAAAATATCAGAAATCTGCATAAATATGCTAAAAATCAATAGTTTTATCTATAATGTGCATTACGTGCAGCATGTTCAAAAATATCGTATATGTGAAAAACATACATATAATTTTGTAACATTAAAAAAAGGGAAAAATATCGTCGCTCATACGGTATTAGTTTTTGGAATGTACAGAAAAGATTCATTATCATGGATCAAGCATACGGATTTCATTATTGTTGATATTCTATGCTTGAATCTTTCTTATGTATTAGCATGTCTATTATGGCAGGGCATGAATCCTTATGGATCAAGATTATATCGTACTGTTATATTTGTATTAACATTAGCTGATTTCTTTATTGCGGTTTTATCAACAACATTTAAAAATGTATTGAAACGTGGAATTTATGTTGAATTTACTAAAACACTAAAACATACAATGGCGCTGTTATCTGTTGGATTGTTCTTCTTGTTTTTTATAAAAGTTTCAGCAAAATTTTCTAGAATAGTATATTTCAGTACATTTTTTTATTATGTCTTTATCACTTTTCTTGTGCGACTTGCATTAAAAAAGTATGTAATGAAACATGAAAATGAAGATGCTTTGCACTTATTTATTATCACGAATCATGATGTATGTGATGAAGTGATTGATAAAGTAAAAAGAAACTCTTTTTCAAAGTATTCTATCTGTGGTGTAGCAGTCATTGATCAAGATATGACTGGTGAAATCAGAGAAGGTGAAGAAATTACCGCAAATGCTGATGATGTTGCTGGTATTGTTGGTCAGAACTGGGTGGATGAAGTATTGATCGTTACACCACGTACTGCACCAATTGATTCTGAATTACTGAACGAACTTTTAGAAACTGGTGTTACGGTGCATTTGAATCTCTTGCCATTTTCTAAAGTTGATGGCAAGAAACAAATCGTTGAAAAGATTGCTTCGTATCCAGTTCTTACATTAACTATTAACTATGCATCTACATTACAGTTATGTATCAAAAGATGTATGGATATCCTGGCTGGTATTGTTGGATGTCTAGCAACAGTTATTATATTTATCTTTGTTGCACCTTGTATCTATATTGCTTCTCCTGGTCCAATCTTCTTTTCTCAGACGCGAGTTGGTCAGAATGGCAAGCAATTCAAAATGTATAAGTTTAGATCCATGTATCTTGATGCTGAAGAGCGGAAGAAAGATCTCATGGATCAAAACAAGGTAAGTGATGGAAGAATGTTCAAGATGGATTTTGATCCAAGAATCATTGGAAACAAGATTCTACCTGATGGAACGCATAAAACAGGTATTGGTGAATTCATTCGTAAAACATCCTTGGATGAATTCCCTCAATTCTTTAACGTATTAAAAGGTGATATGTCTCTTGTAGGTACAAGACCTCCTACCGTTGATGAAACAAAGCTATATGACTTACATCATTTTGCTAGATTAGCAATTAAACCTGGAATTACAGGCATGTGGCAAATCTCTGGTAGAAGTGATATTACTGATTTTGAAGAAGTTGTACGTTTAGATAAAGAATACATTGAAAACTGGAATCCTGGTTTAGATATCAAGATTCTACTCAAGACATTTGGTGTCGTATTAAACAAGAAAGGATCAATGTAATTGATTCTTATGAACTACTATAATTAACCTCTTTGAACAACTTGATCGTTGATACAAAGAGGTTTTTTATATTGTTTTCTAGGGGTGAAAATTGTGAATATTGTAATGTTTGGACAAAAACGTCTATCTCGTGAGGGTGGCGTTGAAATTGTCGTGAAAGAACTTTGTACAAGAATGGAGAAGCTTGGCAATCAAGTGACTTGCTTGAATCGTGGTGGTCATCATGTGAGTGGTGCGAAGTTTGACAGTAACAATGCATATGATGGAATTGTACAGAAGTCTGTTCCAACAATTGATAAAAAGGGACTAGCCGCAGTGAGTTCTTCATTCTTTGCTTCCTGGCTTGCAGCATTTGGAAAATATGATGTTGTTCATATTCATGCCGAAGGTCCAGCTTTTTTTGCATGGCTGCCAAAAGTTCTTGGTAAAAAAGTGATCGTGACAATTCATGGACTTGACTGGCAGAGAGAAAAATGGAAATCAGGATTTGGATCTAAATTTATTCGTCAAGGAGAAAGAAATGCGGTCAAGTATTCGGATGAAATCATTGTATTGAGTAAAGGTGTACAAGAGTATTTCTTATCGCAATACAATAGACAGACACATTTCATTCCAAATGGTGTGAATCGACCAGAAATCAAAGATGCTGATTTGATTCAACAATGGGGATTAGAAAAAGATTCCTATATCCTATTTCTTGGTCGATTAGTTCCAGAAAAGGGTATTCGTTATTTAATTGAAGCATACAAGAATATCCATACAGATAAGAAATTAGTCATTGCTGGTGGATCTAGTGATACAGATGCATTTGCTAATGAATTAAAAGAATCAGCAAAAGGTGATGATAGAATTATCTTTACTGGATTTGTACAAGGTCAGTTATTAGATGAATTGTATAGTAATGCATTCATCTATACATTACCTTCTGATTTAGAAGGCATGTCTCTTTCGTTACTGGAAGCAATGAGTTATGGAAACTGTTGTTTGACTTCAGATATTCCTGAATGTGCAGAAGTTGTTGAAGATAAGGCAGTGACTTTTAAGAAGAGTGATGTAAGTGATCTTAAAGAAAAGCTTGCATGGCTGTTAAGCCATGAAGATGTTGTACATACATATAAAGAGAATGCTGCTGATTTCATCTGTCATAAATATAGTTGGGATGATGTCGTAGAGAAGACAATGGAGTTGTATAAATGAAAGTATTGATGATTAATAATCTCCTCTAACCGAACGCAGGTAGTGAGATGTACATAGTGAAAACGTCTAAAAAATAGCGTATTTACGGAACTTTTTGAGAAATGGATAGAGCTGCGAGTGCAGTTTTTATCTCACTACCTAGGTTCAGTAACAGCAGATGATTTTATCATAAGAACTTTCAGTATCACTACCTGCGTTTGTATGGAGCACTCTGGTTTATGAACAACACATTGGAAGTGCTTCATCTGAACAGAGGTAGTGAAATAGAACATAAAATAAGGAGAAATTTAACGTGAGGACGCTGATTTTGAATAAATTTCTGCACCGAAACGGCGGAAGTGAGACGTATATATTCAAATTGGGTGAGGCACTGGAGCAGCACGGACACGAGGTTCAGTACTTTGGTATGGAGCATGAAGGTCGCTGCGTGGGCAACCGGGTCAATGCTTATACATCAGATATGGATTTCCACGGTGGTAGCAAACTGAGCAAGCTGACCTACCCGATCAAGACCATCTACAGCAAGGAAGCAAGAGTGCAGCTGCGGAAAGTTCTGGACGACTTCAAGCCGGATGTCTGTCACCTGAACAATTTTAACTACCAGCTGACACCTTCCATCATTCTGGAAATCGTGAAGTGGCGCAAGGAGACCGGAAGGGATTGTAAGATCATCTTCACGGCACATGACTACCAGCTGGTCTGCCCGAACCACATGCTGAACAATCCGAACACCCACCAGAACTGTGAGAAGTGCCTCGGTGGCCATTTCGTGAACTGCATGAAAGGCAAGTGCATCCACGGTTCCACGGCGAAATCTGTCATCGGCATGATGGAGGCTGAGTTCTGGAAGTGGAAAGGTACCTATAAGTACATTGACACCATGATCTGTTGCTCCGAGTTCATGAAGAGCAAGATGGACAGCAACCTGCTGTTTGCGACAAAGACTGTGGCAATGCATAACTTCATCGACAAGGTGGAGTGGAAAGAGACTCCGAAGAAGGATTACGTCCTCTACTTCGGCCGCTTCTCTGAGGAGAAGGGCATCGGCACACTCATCAAGGTCTGTAAGGAGCTGCCGGATGTGCAGTTCATCTTCGCCGGCACTGGTCCGTTGGAAGAGACAGTAAATGGTATTAAGAACATCAAGAACGTTGGCTTCCAGAAAGGCGAGGCACTGGAGAAGCTGATCCGTGAGGCACGGTTCTCCATTTACCCTTCTGAGTGGTATGAGAACTGCCCATTCTCCGTGATGGAATCCCAGATGTACGGCACGCCGGTACTGGGAGCGAACATCGGCGGCATCCCGGAACTGATTCAGGTTGGCAAGACCGGCGAGTTGTTTGAGAGCGGTAATGCCGAAGATCTGAAGAAGAAGATCGAGAAGCTCTGGGGTGATAAGAAGCTGTGTGCGGAGTACAGTGCGAACTGTAAGGACATCAGCTTCGATACCATCGATGAGTATTACGAGAAAATTATGAAGGTGTATCAGTAAGAGAGGAGGACAGGCCGATGGTTTATATGTTTGTAGAAAATCCATTCGAAAAGAGAAACTTGGATTTTTTAAGAAACGATAGAACTAGAAAGATTGAAGTAATAGCCCCTTCTCAAAAATGTAATTCAAAAAAGGATATATTTAATGCGTGCAAGGAAATACTGCGTCAAACCAATCAAGATGATTTAGTGATTTTTTGGTATGACTTTATTGGAGTTGTATTTTGGTGGATGTGTTTTTTACTCCGAAAGAGCCGAAATGTGATAATTATAAATGTATTATTGAAGGATAAAAAGTCGTTTAAAAATAAATTTGCAAAGTTTTTATACAAACTAATGCTGAAATCAAAAAAGGTTCAGGCGACTGTAACCTCTAAGAAGTACGGTGAGCATCTGAATGAAATGCTTGGAATCCAGAAACAGTACACATTGTTGCATGACATTTATCGCGACGGTTATAGTATTGACTATAAAGGTAAAGTTAATTCAAATACTGTATTTTGTGGTGGCCGAAATGGTCGTGACTGGGATTTCTTGATTCAAATTGCACAGGTGATGCCAGAAGTGACATTCAACTGTGTTATGCCGAAGGATAAGTTTGAAGAGTACAAAGAGAACTTCGGCAAAAATATGGCGGTGAAGTCGGATATTCCTGAGCAGGAATTCCTTGAGTTTATGTGTCAGTCACAGTTGGTAGTTACGCCGTTGGATACGGAGGCACCGGCTGGATTGATTGCTTTTTACCAGGCGGCCGCCAATGGAAAGATGGCAATTACGTCGGATACGGTAACTACACAGGAGTATTTCGCCGATGGCAGAGGTGCTTTGTGTGGCAGAGATATTGAAGACTGGAAAAATACAATCCAGTATTACTTGCAGCATAGAGAAGAAGCTGATGCTAGTGCGGCAAAGTTTAAGGATTTCCTTGAGAGCGAGTGCTCTGAGAAAAAGTATGCCGAAACACTGTGGGGGATGCTTGCGGAACACCGGTAACACTTATATTTGAAAAATTGGTCTGCTGGCATATATCTTCACAGCTGTTGCAGTCATCTGCGGCTCGGTTGTGTTCTCGGTATGTGATAAGTGGTTCTTAAATAAAATCGAAACATTCTTAAAAGAGAGAGTAAACAATAGGAGAGTTAATCATGTCTGAAGAAAAGAAGTTAAATGGTACGGTCATTGTTACTTATCGTTGCAACGCTCGTTGCTCCATGTGCAACCGTTATAAGGCACCTTCCAAGCCGGAAGAGGAAATCAGCATTGAAACCATCAAGAAGCTGCCGAAGATGTATTTTACCAACATCACCGGTGGTGAGCCGTTCATCCGCACTGACCTGAAGGATATCGTGCGTGAGCTGTACAAGAAGTCTGACCGTATCGTTATTTCCACGAACGGTTTCTTCACTGACCGTATCGTTGACCTGTGCAAGGAGTTCCCGCAGATCGGTATTCGTATCTCAATCGAGGGCCTGGAGCAGACCAACAATGAGATTCGTGGCCTGCAGAATGGCTACCAGCGTGGTTACGGCACGCTGAAGAAGCTGCGTGAAATGGGCATGAAGGACGTTGGTTTCGGTATGACCGTTCAGGACAAGAATGCTCCTGATCTGGTACCTCTGTACAAGATCTCTGACGAGATGGGTATGGAGTTTGCAACTGCTTCTCTGCACAACAGCTTCTACTTCGTTGAGGCTAAGAACATCATTCACGACCGTCCGATGGTTGCAAAGAATTTCGAGAACCTGGTCAATGAACTGCTCCGTAGCAATAGCCCGAAGAAGTGGTTCCGCGCGTACTTCAACCACGGCCTGATCAACTACATCTATGGCCAGAAGCGTCTGCTGCCTTGCGACATGAGCTTTGATACCTTCTTCATCGATCCGTATGGCGATGTTATGCCGTGCAACGGTACCAAGGACAAAGAGGTCATGGGCAACCTGAACAATCAGACCTGGGATGAGCTGTGGAACAGCCCGGAAGCAGAGAAAGTTCGTGCAAAGGTACGTTGCTGCGACCGTGACTGCTGGATGATCGGTAGTGTAAGTCCTGCTATGCACAAGTACATTTGGAAGCCTGCTACCTGGGTTCTGGTTCACAAGTTCAAGGCTCTGTTCACCAAGCATCCGTACAGCATGTACGAGCTGAAGATCTGCCGTGACTACCGCGATGGCAAAGTTACCAAAGAGGAGCTGGATAAGTGCAGCACCTGCGATATGAACTGTGTGATCAACAACGGTCTGAGTGAGGCGAGCAAGGAGCAGTTGAAGCATAAGACCGGCGAAGAAATCGTGGATGCTGATATTGCACAGCAGATGGAGACGAAGTAATGAATAAAAGGAAAATCATTAAAAAAGGTATATATGTAGGAGCAAGTGCGATGTCTGCATTGGTTCCAAACAGACATATAAAAGTTCCCGGTAGAAAGTCGAATCTTGAATTATTATATTCATTTTCAAAAGATCATCCTATTTATACAGAGGATACCTTTCACGATGAACTGGTGCTTAAAAGTGTGGATGTTAGTATAGTTATTCCATTTTATTGTGCAAAACAGAAATATATAGAGGATTGCTTATATTCTTTAATAAACCAGAATACAAGATTTTCTTATACAATTATTTGCGTAGACGATGGATCGAAAGACGATACTTTGCAACGCTTAACAAAAATTGCAGAAAAGTATCCTGATAAAGTGTATGTTTATCATCAGGAAAATGCAGGCATATCATGTGCAAGAAATAAGGGAATACAAATTGCAAATTCAACCTATATAGGTTTTGTTGATCAGGATGATTGGGTAGAACCCTCATATATTGAAAGACTTATTAGTATAGCAGTTAAAAGGAATGCGGATGTTGTAAAATGCTCTCATAAAGTTGTTGATAATCAGGAGATTCTGAGTGAATACTTAATACCAGACACTATTATTAATGGAAAAAAAGATAGTACAATCCTGCAATACTCAGGAATGATTTGGGGTGGGTTTTATAACAGAGATATTCTAAAGAAAGTTCGTTTTCCAGAAAAATACTGGTATGAAGATATGATAGCACGAAATCTTTTATATCGGTGTGCAGAGAGATTTGTGAGTATTTCAGATGTGCTTTATGTCAAACGAAAACATAAAGAAAATGCAAGTAAAATTTTATGGAATGGGAAAAACAACAAGTGCTATGATCATCTCTATCTATTTAAACATATTTTAGAAGAAAATACGAAGCTTGGATTGGATAATAATCTTGTTTTAAAGAAAAGTATTCTTCATGAGATGGGACAGTACCTTATGTGGAGAACAAGGGGACAGGATAGTCGTGCGAGAAAGATAGCATTTGTAGAAGCTTGTTATGTAGTGAAAGAATATATAGAGTCGGATGAAGGCTTAGATAAAATAGAAAAAGAGTATTATGGTTGCTTTGAAAGATTTGACTATACAAAATGGCTACTATATTCTTGGAAAGACTGGGCATTAACAGAATAAATCACTGGATAGAAAAGCAACTGGGTATATCTTCGATTATTACGTAGTCACTGGAGTTTCAGTTAAAGTATTATTGAAATATAGTTCTGCCCTGATAGTGGGTGATCGAAAATGCTGTGTTTCATGCAGTACTGAGACTTGGAATTAGCTTTGTAGGCTAGATTATAGTTGCGTGGATTATGAAGAAAGCGAAGTGAACGGAGTTTTCTTGTACCCGAACAAGCTTTTGAGGAAGGAAAGACAGATATGAATATAAAAGCTCATATAAAGCATTTTTTTGGATGGCTACACTGCATGAAAAATAGTGTTAGCTATCGGGAGGGGGTATACATTGGGAAAGAAGTTCATTTCGCCAATGGTGCAAATATTAAATTTGGAAAGAATGTATCGGTAAGGCCCTATTGTGATTTGTTCGCAAGTGAAGTATTTGAAGTGGGAGATAATTGTGACATTGGCACAAGAAATCGAATTGCTGGAAATGTAATTATAGAAGATAATGTCCTTTTGGGCCCAGACAACTTTATTTGTTCTTATACCCATACCTTTGAGAATCCTAATATGCCTATTATGAACCAAAAAGAAGTACATATCAATAAGAATGGTCATGAAGAATTAAAAATTGGAAATGGAAGTTGGATTGGAACCCACGTAGCAATAATTGGTGATGTACACATCGGAAAGCATTGTGTTATCGGAGCCAATTCGGTGGTTACTAAAGAAGTGCCTGCCTTTTGTGTAGTCGCTGGAATTCCAGCAAAAGTAATAAAAAGATACAATTCTGAGACACAGCAGTGGGAAAACGTTAAATAAAAATGCCGTGCTTGTGTGCGGCTTACTAAAGGAGATTAAAATGGAAAGCACGAAAAAAGCACGAGTGATTGCATTGTATCTGCCGCAATATCACCCAGTGGCTGAAAATGATAAATACTGGGGAAAGGGATTCACCGAGTGGACGAATGTGGCTAAGGCAAAGCCTTTATTTAAAGGACACTATCAGCCCAGAATTCCTGCAGACTTGGGATTTTATGATTTGAGATTACCTCAGGTGAGAAAAGCGCAGGCTGAACTGGCGAAGGAAGCCGGTATTGAGGGTTTTTGCTATTGGCATTATTGGTTTGGCAATGGAAAAGAAGTTCTTCAAATGCCTTTTGATGAAGTAGTGAAGAGTGGAGAGCCTGATTTCCCGTTTTGCTTAGGCTGGGCACTCCATGACTGGACAACGAAAACATGGGAAAAGGGCTCTTCTATTGCAAAGGATACAATGATTTTTAAACAGGAATTTCCGGGAGAAGAAGATGATATAAAACATTTTTATCGACTATTAGCTGCATTTAAAGATAAACGCTACATTAAGGTTGATGGTAAGTTGCTGTTTTCTATCCTTGTACCGAGAGCAATGCCGGAACCGAAACGATTTATGGATTTGTGGAATCGTCTCGCAAAGGAAAATGGACTGCCGGGATTCCATTTTGTTGGAATAATTGATTCAATGCCAACTATTACGAAAGATAACATTAAAAATATCGATAAAGCAGTCGATGAGAATATTTCGGAAGTTAAAGCCTTAGGCTTTGATGCAGTCGGTACTACAGATCAGAAATATGCAGAATTAAAAACTGGTGGTAAGTTTAGAAAAGTATGCTTTGCGGTAGTTAGAAAACTATTTCCGGGAGCGTTGTTAGATAAATTTGATTACAGCAAAATTATTGATAATTTCTATTCTCCGTCTGATAGAAGAGATGATGTTTATCCGCAACTTCTTGCAGGTTGGGATCGTTCTCCAAGGTCTGGAAGAAAAGCAATTATTTATTACAACAACACACCGGAAACCTTTGAAAAGGCAGCAAAAAAAGCGGTTGAGTGTGTTGAAAATAAAGCACCGGAGCATCGGATTGTATTTTTAAACTCTTGGAACGAATGGGGCGAAGGTGCTTACATGGAACCCGATTTGAAGTACGGAAAAGGGAAAATTAGAACATTAAATAAAACTTTAAAGTAAAATGATTACGCTACAAACAGGAGGAGAAAGTGAAATGAAGGATGTCTTAGTGTCAATAGTTGTTCCCATATATAATCAGGAAAGGTATTTACACACGAGTATTCCCTGTTTGATGGAGCAGTCATACAAAAATATCGAAATTATACTTGTTAATGATGGATCGACAGATAGCAGCAAGAAGATTATTGAAAACTACAGTAAAGTCGATAAAAGAATATGTTGCATTGATAAAAAAAATGGGGGTTTGGTCGATGCAACTATTGCAGGAATTCAAGCATCGCGTGGACGCTATATCGCTTTCTTGGATCCAGATGATCGTGTAGGAAAAGATTTTATTTCTCGATTTATAGATGAACTAGACCAAGATTATGATTTTCTGGCCAGTGGATTTTATTATGATAACTGCGGTAGCTTAAAACCGTATTTTATTAGCAATACGGTTGTCTATGAAGGTAACGCCCTTAGGGAATTGAGAGATACTTATTTGTACTCTGAGAAGAGCGGAAGAGTTTCACAACAAGTTTTCTTTGCACGGTGGAATAAGTTGTATAAGGCTGAGACGGTAAAAACGGCGATAGAGACATTTGAACAATGTAAGGGGATAACATTAGGAGAGGATACGATTTTCACTTTCTTGGTGTTGATGCAAAGTAAAAAGGGAAAAAGCATTCAAGGCGTTAATTCGTATTACTACAATATTGGAAATCAGAACTCGATGATGAAAAGCAAAGACATCAGTGGGTATTTGAAAAAAGCAAATAAAGCGTATACAACATATGCGGAGATATTAACGGATAACGGAGGAAAAGTTAATAACGCATTGGTATTATATTTCTTCCTGATTGAATCTCTTTATACCGGCTTAAATAATAACCTTGATAAATTTAGGAAACTGTATAGAACTTTGAAAAATGATGACGTATATGCAGCAGCTTTAAAGTATATTTTCCACACGACATCAAGTTCAAGGCAAAAGGTATCGCTTGCAATGAGATTGTACTGTCCGTTTTCGTCCATGTACCTCTTCGCAATGAATAATTGTGTGACTGGACTGAAAAATATCCGCAATTATGCAAGAGAATCAAAGACGTTTATTCGAGACTGCAACCGTGTTGGATTAAAAAAGGGAATATATTTGGCTAAATTCAGAAAGCAACGTAGAACAGCATTCACAGATATAAATGCACTAATGCCAGAGATGGATTCTAGGATTTCTTCGATTATAAGTGACTTGAAGTTAAAGCCTGAACAGGAAACTGTAGAGCAGAATATTTTTGTGTTCTGGTGGGACGGGTTTGAAAAGGCACCAAGTGTTGTGAAAAAATGCATAAAGTCGGTTGAAGACAATTATAGTGGTTTTAATGTAATACGGATTTCAAAAGATAACTATAAAAATTATACAGATATTGATCCGATGGTGCTAGAAGGGTTTGAAGCCGGAAAAATATCAGTACAGACTTTTTCAGATATTCTTAGATTTAATCTGTTAAAGAATAACGGTGGCATGTGGATTGATGCAACTATCTTTTTTGTGAATAACTACGATTTGATTGGGAGACTTGGAGAGAATCAGTCATTTAATACACTTGAATTTGCAAGTAGTAGAGAATTTTTAAACTATAAGGGGGTTGCTTGTTCCTGGTCTGGATTTTTTATTGCATCGAAAAAGAATGGCTTGTTTGTAAGAACAATGGATGCAATTTTTAGAGAATACTATAAAAAATATGGCACTTACACATTATATTTCTTCATTGATGCTGCATTTATGACTTGCAAAATTAATGGCGTAGATGATGATGTATTGATGAAGAGTCAAAAGTGTGACGGTGATATGTTTTTGCTTTCTAAAGTGGGAAATTATCCGTATAACGAAGCATGTATGACTGAAATTGGAAAACTTCCACAGAAACTTGCGTGGAATATAGAGTTATCTAAAAACGAGAGAACTTTTTATACAGTGTTGTTGAATTAATATTTTAATCCTGAAAGGGACAGGTGAGTATGGGAGTATTAAAATATATTTTTCATCCTAGTAGAATTATAAAAATCGTTGAATGGGCTCAGATGAAGAGAAAATTCAAATCAGTAGGAGAAAATTGCAAAATTGGGTTAAATTTTTCAATTGTAGGGCCAGAAGATATCACTATAGGAAATAATTTTGTCGGCGGTGACAATATTTCTTTGTGGGCTTGGGAAAGCTATAATGGGAGAAAAAGAAGTCAGAGGCCGAACCTAATTATTGGAGATAAAGTGACGGTCACAAGTAATTGTGTAATCACATGTGCGAATAAAGTGACAATCGGAGATGGGACTTTATTGGGCAGAGGAACGTTTATTACTGATAATAGCCACGGAAAGAATGAAAGTGTTGAAGAGCTAAGGATTCTGCCTAACAATAGAGAATTGTATAGTAAAGGACCAGTAAACATAGGGAAAAATGTATGGACAGGTACAAATGTTTGCATTATGCCAGGAGTGTCGATTGGTGATGGTGCGATAATTGGAGCCAATTCAGTAGTAACTCATGATGTGCCAGCCGAAAGTGTTGCGGTTGGTGCGCCAGCAAGAGTAGTTAGGAGTTTAGGAAGTGATAAGGTATAGTATGAAAATAAGAAAAGACAGTGCTCTATTTTTTGCATTAACACTTCCATTATTTAAACCACTATCAATGGATTTCTTTCCGGTTACGAGTTCATTTTATTCGATCCTTTCCATAGTCACTTTTGTATATGTATTGTTGGAAACCATAAAGAATAAAATAAAAATTCATTTGGTAACGCAGTGCATGATTTTATTAGAAATAATTATTTTTATTAGTACTGCTATTAATTCTGGAAGTATGAGAAATGCAGTAGACAATGCAATCTTAATAGTGTATGCTGCAATTTTTATTAATTATTGTGCTGAAAAAGGACGAATGCTTTTGCTGATTAAAAGCACGATGCTACATTTAGAGTTATGTACATATATAAATCTGGTTACAGTGATAGTGAAGCCAGATGGATTTTTTACAAGAACTATATCTGCTTATGGGAAAACGCAGGAATGGTTTTTGGGCTCTGATCATTACTTTGTAGTATGGGCGATACCGGCATTTTTAATAGCAACACTCTATTGTGAACTTACAGGAGATAAAAAAAGAAGTTGTTTTCTTATTTGCGCAACCATTGTTACCCAATTTATAAAAGGATCATCAACGGGTTTGGTAGGAGTTCTTATTTTTTTATTGTGGTTGGTAATTCCAATTATTCGTAAGGTTATGACCCCATTTAGATGTTTAATTGTGGCAATAGTATTGTTCGTTTCGATCGTTTATCTACGAAATTCAGATTTCCTAGAACCTATTATTGTAGGAATGCTAGGAAAAGATATGACTTTTACAAATCGATTGGAAATATGGGATAATTCTATTAAAGCAATTGGAAATAAACCCTTGCTAGGCTATGGAATTCTCTATACAGATGCTGTGATTGGATTACTTGGTCGAACAGAAAGCGGTTTTATTTGGAGAGGTGCAACGCACTGCCATAACCAATTTCTGCAGATTGGTTTAATGTCTGGAATTATTGGTTTGGTAGCATATATTGCGGCAATTGTTATGGCATTTTGGGGATGTAGAAGTTGTGATAATAAAAGAATGGGACAAGTAGCAACAATATGTTTGTTTATTTTTTGTGTAATTAGCATAACAGAAGTATACCAATATCCGCAAATGTATATGCTGTTCATATTACCGTGCTACTTAAATAATGTAGAGCTGTATACTATGAGCGATGTGCTAGAGAGATGAGCCAAATAGAGATAGATAAAAGAGAGGAAGGAAATGAAGAATGAAATATGATGTCGGCATATTAACATTTTGGAATGTTCCTAATTATGGAACTTTTGCTCAGGCCTATGCGCTGCAAAAAGCAATAGCAGCAATAGATGAACAAAGAGATGTTCGCCAAATAGCTTATTTAAACAAGAAACACTATAATAGCTATTACGCAAAATTACCACCAGTAGGTGTTTTTGGAAGAAGTTTTTATAGAAAATTACCTTCTTATCTTAATAAAAATTCGCCGTATAACCTAAGAAAGAAAAATTTTTTAGATGCATATAAAGTGATTCCGCATACCGAAAATTTGTCGTCGAATGACTTAAGCAATACTGAATTCAATACTGTGATTTTGGGAAGCGATATTGTCTGGGATTATTCATTTGATTTATTTGATCATGATTCTTATTTGTTTGGAAACAATATTAAGGCAACTAATATTAGTGCGTATGCAGCTAGCTTTGGTACAATAAAAAGAAATAGCAAATACCCTCAGTATGTTATCGACGGTATTAAGAAAATGAAAAAGATATCAGTAAGAGATGAAAACTCAGCGGATATTGTCGAGGAAATAACCGGAGAGCGGCCGACAATTGTTTTAGATCCGACATGGCTTTGGAATTTTAATGAAGACAAAGCAATTCCAGAAATTGATTACAAGGATTATATGATTGTATATGGTCAGGATTTCAGTAAAAGAGCAATTGATCAGATAATAGAGTATGCGCAGTCACATGATTTGAAGTTGATTTGCCTCGATTGTAATAATGACAATTATGAATGGTGCGAAATCCTTCTAAAACAATACCAGCTTTCCCCGCTTGAGTGGATTGCTTTATTTAAAAATGCGACTACTATTGCTACAACGACATATCATGGATTAACGTTTTCGTTGATTTTTAAGAAAAGATTTGCCTTCTTTAAGACAAATTTTATTATGGACAAGGCAGGAAGCTTTCTAAGAGAACTTGGTTTGTATGATTTGTTTAACAAGGAAGGTGTAACAATAGAAGAAATGCTAGGATATGAATGGAATTACGAAAAAATTAATTCTGTTATAAATATGAAACGTAAAGAGTCATATGATTTTTTGAAGCAAATAATTGAATAGTGAAATCTAGGGGAGAGTATAGTAAGTTTCCATATTAAGGAGTATAAAAGGTGAAAATAAATCGAACAAAAAACGCAGCAAGAAATATGGTGATGGGATTTATAAATAAGATTATTGTTCTACTTTTACCTTTTTTAGTTAGAACGGCATTTATATACAGTCTTGGAGCAGAATACTTAGGCTTGAACAGTCTATTTAGTTCAATCTTATCTGTATTAAGTGTGGCGGAGTTAGGGTTTAGTAGCGCTGTTGTTTTTAGCATGTATGAGCCTATCGCCAAAAATCAGCAAGCAAAAATTTGCGCACTTCTAAATTACTATCGGTCAATTTATCGGGTAATTGGAACCGTTGTCTTAATTGGTGGAGTGGTTTTAATGCCATTTCTGCCGAGATTAATTAATGGAGAATGTCCGGATGAACTCAATATTTATATATTGTTTGCCATGTACCTGTTTAATACTGTTTCTAGTTATTGGTTTATGGCGTATAAAAAATCAGTTCTTGAGGCATTTCAAAGAAATGATTACATATCGTTGAATGATACGATAACAACAGGATTGACAAATGTTATTCAGTTAATTCTTTTGATAGTTTGGAAAAGCATTTATGTGTATTATTTTTATGTTGCAACAATGCTGGTTTTGACGATTATAAATAATATTCTCAATGCAAGAATTGTAGGCAAGAAGTTTCCACAGCTTAAATGTGAGGGAAAGGTAACATCAAAGGACAAAAGGGAAATTAAAAAGCAAGTATCCGGTTTGATGGTTTCGAAGCTGTGTTTCATGACACGAAATTCGTTTGATAGTATTTTTGTTTCAGCTTTTATTAGCCTGACGATGACTACTATTTACAATAATTACTATTATATAGTAAATGCGATCGTTGGAGTGATGAACGTAATCACAAGTGCAATGATAGGTGGTATTGGTAATAGTATTGCTGCAGAATCGAAAAAGAAGAATTATAACGATTTTACTGTGTTTAATTTTATATACATGTGGATTTCAAGTTGGGCAACAGTTACTCTTTTTTGCCTTTACCAAAATTTTATGGTTTTGTGGGTTGGTGAAAAATTAACCTTACCACTCCTGGCTCCAGTTCTTTTCTCAATCTATTTTTATGCTCTAAAAATGTGTGATATTAGAACCACATATACATCCGCAGCTGGATTATGGTGGGAAAATAGATCCCGTGCAATATGTGAGACAATTGCAAATATCGTATTGAATTATCTTTTGGTGCGGATTTGGGGTGTTTATGGTATTGTGCTTGCCACAATTATTCCATTGATTTTAATTAATTTTGGATTCGGAGCACAAGTCCTATTTAAACATTATTTTACAGATGAAAAAATTTCCAAATATTTTATTGATAATTTGGGTTATGCTGTAGTTACAATAATCTCAGTGATAGTTACGTTTAAAGTTACGACTTTTATAGGTGAATACACTGTGGCGAATTTGTTTATAAGAGGAATCGTTTGTTGCTTTCTCCCCAATATTTTACTTTGGTTTGCATATTTTAGAACCTTGAAATTTAAGATGGCAAAGGAGTGGGTTCTTACAAAAATAAAAAGGAGACACTAATCAAAAGCTTGTTCTAAGAATATATTATTGTATAGCAAAAAAGTTGCAGTTTTTATTCAAGGTGAAGGTTATATTACTAACAATATTCCGAAATATCATGAGTATTGGTTGAATCATAATACTGCTGTACCATTCTAAAAATATCATAATATATAGAAAAGAGGTTATCACCAATGCCCAGAACGAAAGGCAGCAAAAACCGTCCCAAAATCAATATCACCAAAGACTACGCATCTCAGATCGCAGAGAAGCAGGAGACTGTTGCGTCCCTAAATACTGAGATCGCATCCATCACTGCCAACATTGACACTTTGAAGGTTGATCTGAAAGAGAAGAAGACTGCTCTGAAGAAGGCCGAAAAAGAATTGGCATCCCTGGAAGCGAAGAAGGCAAAGGCAGATGCTAAGGCTGCTGAAGAAGCTAAGAAGACCGAGGCAGAGGCTGTGCTGAGGAAACTGCTGGCTAGCGGCATGAGTGCGGATGAAATCCTCGAAAAACTGAAATAAGATCGGCCGTGTGGACAAACTGAACTCCAGAAGTTCACACGGTTTTTTTGAAGGTCGCTATATAGTTTATAACGGAAATAAAAGAAATGGAGCGTGACATAAAATGAATTTATCAAAAATACATCATATTGCAATCATCGTATCTGACTATGAAGCAGCTAAGGATTTCTATGTGAACAAGCTGGGATTCTCTGTCATCAGAGAAAACTATCGCCCAGAGCGTAAGGACTGGAAGCTGGATCTGCGTGTCAATGAATACACGGAGCTGGAGATTTTCGCTGAGGAAAATCCTCCGAAGCGTGTAAACCGTCCAGAGGCCTGTGGTCTACGCCATCTTGCGTTCTGCGTTGAGAGCGTGGAGCAGACAGTGAATGAACTGGCGGAGGTAGGCATTGAATGTGAGCCGATTCGGGTTGACGATTATACCGGCAAGAAGATGACTTTCTTCCACGACCCAGATGGACTGCCGCTGGAGTTGCACGAATAATCATGGGAGAGAAAAGAAAGTACAAGAAAAGAAAACCCGGCGGCGGCCGGAAGAAGCTGAAGCCGGAGTACGATGCCAAGAAGAACCTGAAAGAGCAGATGGAAAGTGCTGTGGCACTTTATGAGGAGGAATGCTCCCTCCAAGACATCGCCGATGCGCTAACTCTGAATCCAATCAAAGTAAGAAAGCTGCTCATCACGGCTGGTGTGTATGAATCGGAAGTGGCGGAGAAGGTACAGGATACCTTTGAGGTGCATCGGGAAACACAGAGCTATAAAGAAGCAATCCTCTCAACCGCAAATATCTTGAATCTTTCCAAAGCCTCCGTTACCTCGTACCTGCCATATAAAAAGGGGGTGTACTTCCCAAGTACAGCAGAAAAAGAGAAGATCAGTGTTGGGGCAGAGCGGCAGCGGAGATACAGAGCAATGAAGCGGTGGAGGGCTGATTCGACAGAAGAAAACTTCTGGGGTGTGGTTCTGACCTATGCCGGGGTAGGATTTAAAACCTACTCTGGATTGCCATTTACTTATGAGGTGCGGAAAGGCAGGAATGGCGAGTACACGAAAGAGCTGTGGATCGACCGCCGGGAGAAGAGTAAAAGTCTAGCGTGGAGTTCTATAATTTTGGCACTGAAGAATATTAAAGGAGAAGTGGTAGACCGCCCAAAAGCTCTGGGGGATATCCGGGGCGTGACTTATATTTACGGGATGTTCTATCGGTTCGGCTTGATTGATGTGCCAGATGAAGTGAAGGAGAAGATGGGGCATCCGAAAAACCGCAAAAAATAGGTTGCTATGTGCAAAAGTCTACGGTAATATGTGCCGTAACTGAGGAAATGAATCTCAGTTGGGAAGGATGGTAGCATTATAGAAAAATTGAAAGAAGTGCTGGAGGATTATATTAAGAAAACGGAGCCAGAGTATTATCCACCAGTGGAAAATTTGCTGGATCTGATCTATGAACATTATACAGAGAACAACCCAGTAGAGAAAAACACAGTTGCCGGGAAAACTGCAAAGGTCAAGGAAAAAGAACTGGAAGAGTGGCTGAGAGGGCTGGATGGAATGGATAGGCTCGTAGATGACTACGTCGGAGATAAGATTCCACTCTGGGAAAAGATTATGGACCGGCAGGGGACAGTGTGCTGCACATGGGAGAAGACCGCTTTTGAGGAAGGTCTGAAAGTCGGAATACGACTCATGATGGAAGTATATAGGACATCGATTTCGATGAGATGCTGGAGCGTATCCATAAGGACACTGGCTTGTGCGAGAAGGTCATTCTGGCAGTCCTGCAGGCACAGTCTAATTATCTGGATGATCTGTGGGGCGATGACGACTCGGATGAGGAGGACAAGGCATGATGGATGAACTGAATGCATTGATTGCACCGAAGAAAGTCGTGGATGGGCTGACTGAGGTAGCAGAATTCAATGATGTATTTGAGAATACATTAGGAGGCATCATTGGTATTTTCATTGCTTCAATTATAATGAAGCAAATAAAAAAGTAGCATATCAGCTACTTTGCGGCACGTTTCAAATCAAGAATCTGCTGATACAGCAGACGATACACACTTTCAATTCTTTCATCAGATATATTTGTGATTGGTTTATATTTCTGCAGTTCATTTCCAAACTCTTGAGGAATATTCTGCAAAGTAGAAAAGTCATACTGCTTGAAATCAATCATTTCCAATAAAATTTCATGAGAAAAATGTTTTGCATTAAACAGCTGACATTTATTCTCATTTTTTTCTTGCAAAATATGCATATCATCCACAAGACAGCCAAGTCCAGTACCTGTATCAAATACAGGTGCAGCGGATACCCATGCATTTGTATTTGCATCTACAAGAATACCCATGTTCTGTGTATGACGATCTGTATTCATTAAAAGATAGTCCAGCAGCATCTGATCCGATAACACTTTTCTAGCATTGTGAATCCCATGCTTCTGCAATGTCTTGATATAATGCTCATATTGAAACTGTTTCTTAGGTGCATGAGAATCAGACAGCACATATTCACTCGTTACAAGATCATATTTGCCATTACACATATTCGGACAGACAGAAACAAGATTATTCTCATATGTTTCTGTTGTATAAGGAATTGCAAATAAATTCAATTCTTTTGCAATTCTAGAAGCAAGCCATTCATTGATTGGTTCCTGCTGATAAAAAGGGGAACCACCTTTTAATAGATACAGTGTTCCATTTCTTCGAAACCATGCTTTTCTATGATATCCGCATGTACAATTGTTCGGTGTATGCAAAGCAGAAGAAGAAACATTTGGTGTCAAAGAAGCAAACATTGCTTTAGCAAAGCCAGACTGGTCAAAAGAATGCTGGTAAAAATTAACCTGAGACCAATTGATTCTCTCATTGCATGCTTTCAGCCAATACGTATCAGAAACACTCAATGCATGCTCCTGATCAATTAAATCCATTGGAGAAGCAATATTCAAACGATTCTCCAGCTGCAGTAAACCAACACGATATCCAGGAATACCTCTCCAGCGAAACCAGTGATTCAATGCCTGTAAAGAAAACTCTCCATCTGGACATACACCAATTGGTAAATGCTTCGGATCAATGATCTCATGTACCTTTGTGAAACAATGATGTACCATTGAATAATCTGCTTTTAAAACAGGCACGTTTTTGTGCATTAATATGTAGTCTGTCTTTGGTCTCAAAAAATTCAGCATAGCTATATTTTAAGAAAGATAATAACAAAAGTAAACACTCAGATAGTGCGTGCAATACGTGCATATATGGTAAAATTTTTCGTCATTACGATAGTATAACCGCGGTTATTTTTTTATAGGAAGGGACTATGGGAAACATGAAAGATAACAATCGACAAATTGAAGTATTCGATGAAGATACAGATGAAATTGATTTATTAGAAATTTTTCATTTACTGAAAGGAAATCTTGTTAAAATCATACTATTTTTAGTTGTAGGTGCAGCGGCTGCATTTGGGGTTACAAAAGTATTTATGACACCTCAGTATACAGCTACAAGCTCAATGTATATCCTGTCAAACAGCTCTGGATCTGTTGTGGATTTATCTTCTTTACAGATTTCTTCCCAGCTCAAGTCTGACTATCAAGAACTCGTCACAAGCAGAACATTACTAGAAGATGTGATTAATAAATTACAGCTAGATACAACATATGATGTACTACAGTCTTCGATTACAGTAGAAAATCCAACGGATACACGTATTTTAAATGTCAGTGTAACAAATCCTGATCCACAGCTTGCTGCGGATATTTCAAATGAAATCAGCAATCAGGCAAAAATCTATTTACCTGAAATCATGAAATGTGATGCACCAAGTGTATTTGAAAAGGCTCGTGTTCCAGAAAATCCATCTTCTCCAAGTGTAAAGAAGAACACAATGCTTGGTGGTTTAGCATTCGCTGTATTATATTGCGCTTACTTAATTGTGAAGTTCTTGATGGATGATACTTTCAAGACTCCAGAAGATATTAACAAGATGTTTGGTGTTCAACCAATTGCTGTGATTCCAGAAGGAAAGATCCAGGGATTAAAAGAAAATAGAAGAGATAAGAAACGTGGAGGTAAATCAAAATGAAATCTTTAACGATCAATAATTTAGCAGAGCTTCCATTTGACGTCGCTGAAGCAGTAAACCAGTTAAGAGTCAACTTATCTTTTACAGATGCAAGCATCAAGAAAATTGTTGTTACAAGTTCCATACCAAATGAAGGAAAATCTTTTGTTGCATTGAATCTATGGAGAGCTATGGCTCTAACAGGCAAGAAAGTATTATTTGTTGACTGTGATTTGCGCGCAAGTGAAATCACTGATATCTATGATATTCATTCTTCTGATACATTCTACGGTATTGCACATGCTCTAAGTGGTCAATGTCCTGTACAGGAAGTTATGTATAAGACAAATATTCCAAATGGATATATGATTCCATCTGTCAATGCTGTCAGTAACCCTTCTACATTACTGGAAACAAAATATTTCAAAGAAGTATTGGATCAGGTAGCAGAAGTATTTGACTATGTCATTATTGATACACCTCCTGCAGGTACAGTTGCAGATGCATTGGCAATTGGTAAAGTTGCGGATGGAAATATTGTTGTTGTAAGAAGCGGCTATACAAAAAAAGCACTCGTCAAAGATACATTAGACAGCTTAAAAATCACAAACAAGCCATTGCTTGGTATTGTATTAAACCGTGTAGATGTCTCTAGAAATGGTTCATATTACTATAAAGGCTATGGTTCTTACTATGGAAACTACGCAAAGAACCAGAAGAAAAAGAAAACAAAAAAGAAGGCTAAATAATGTGTCACAGAAAGATAAACTATAAAGGAATCTGTATTGCAGCATTTGTAGTTGCACTTGTATGTACAATACTTGCTAATATTATGATTCCCAAAAATGACATTGCTTCTAGTTTTAAATTGCCTTTACTGATCGTATCTGTTGTATTGCTTGTTATCCTGCTTGTACTGTCAATCAAGAAAGCAGGGGCAACAACTGCATTCATCAATGCTTTGCTTTCAGTTGTTATGATTTTTGGATGTATTACGGTTCCAAAACTTGAAGAAAAAGATAAAAATATCTTTCAGGAACCTGCTAAAAAATCACAGGTTACAGTAAATTTCTATGCTTTAACTAGTGAATACAAAAGCAATCATTCTTCATTGTTCTCAGATACAGCAGCATCTGACAATATCTTAGACTATGCAAATAAAACATTTCTAACACAAACACAGTTTGATTCAACAAATACAGAAAATGCTCTATCTCAGATTGAATCAGTACTGGAAACAAAACCAAATGTCATTTCGAAGGATACTGTGTATGATGCAATCAAAGCATTCTACAATGGTGAAGCAGATGTTCTTGTGTTAAATGATGCATTTGTATCTGCTTTAAAAACAATCAAAGCATTTAAAAACTTTGAGAAAGATACAATTGTATTGTCTTCGCTGAAATTTGGTGAAGAAGAAGTACAAGAAACTGCTGCCCCAGTGAATCAACAAAATCCATTTGTTGTATATGTCGCTGGTAATGATACACGTGCAAATGGTTTAACGACTGTTGGCAGAACAGACGTGAATATGATCATGGCTGTAAATCCAGCAAGCAGACAAATCTTGCTTGTATCAATTCCAAGAGACTACTATATTGAAAATCCAGGTTTAGAGAATGGTATCGACAAACTTACGCATTTAGGAAATCAAGGCATTCGAAATACATTGGATGGTATTAACCAGAAGTTCGGCTTGAATATTACGGATTATCTCACAACAAACTTCACACATTTTGAAGCACTTGTAGATGCATTAGGTGGTGTAACAATTGATAACCCATATGCATTTGATGGAGAAAACTCAGGGGATCACCATTTCGATGCAGGTCTAATTACATTAAACGGTGAACAGGCACTTGCATATTCAAGAGAAAGATATTCTTTAGACAATGGTGACTATGGCAGAAATGAACACCAGGGAATTGTTATGCAGGCAATTCTAGAAAAAGTTCAACAGAATGCTGCCGCAGGGGATAAAGCTGGCGTGCTTGCTGCACTATCTACAAATTTCTTAACAAATATAGATATCAATGACTTATATAACTTATATACAAGTTCTAATGCTGTCTCTCAGCCATGGCAGTATATCCGTTATCATTTAGGCGGAACAGGCACAATGGCAGGTACAGTTTCTATGGGCATGAATCGCATGCTTTATGTATGTCAGCCAATTGAATCACAGGTACAATTTACAACAGATCTTGTAAATCGTATGCTGAATGGAGAAACAATCAATGAAGAGCCTCTTCCTGATGAAGAAGCTACAACATACATTCCAAATTAAATAAGACCTACGAAATAAGTGAATTTTCACCCCACTCTTGAAAGAGAGTGGGATTTTTTTATGTACTTTATTTTTTAATATTTTAGACTTATTGATAATAAGTTCTTACTTGCTTTATGAAATTTTCATATAATCTTCTTTATGAATGTAACTGAAAGTGAAAAAAGAGATGAAAGTTTTCAAATTAATGGTTTTACACTTGGTGAACTATTAGTTGTAATTTTGATTATTTCTGTACTTATTTCAATTGTTATTCCTGTTTTTTTTAATCAACTTGAGAAAAGCAGAGAAGCAACTGATATAGCAAATGTACGTTCAGTATATGCTGAAGTTCTTACATCTGTAATGAGTGATAATAATACAGATGTAGTCAAGATAGTTCAATTAAAACAGAAAAAAGATGACTGGCAGGCATATGATCAGGTAAATATTGGAGGAATAATACACACGAAAACACAAGGTGATACAGATCAATGGAAAGGAAATCCAATTGCGGATGGAGAATGTGAAGTCTCATATCAAGATGGAATCGGAGTTATTTTGAATTGGAAAAATAGCAGCAAGACACAAATTAATTTCAATGAAAATATTCATGAAATTGTTAAGCAAACAGGATTTTTATCAAAATACCAGACATCCAATTTTGAAATCGATTCTAAAAGCCCAAATTCCATAATGGTCAACACCGTAAAAAAAGAATTAGATGAAAATAGTTTATTACAATATGGAACATGGGCATATCTAGCCGATACACATAATACGAATAATTCATGTGCATATCTATTCTGGACATCCGTTGATACGAATTCTGTTGGCGAAGGGGTGAGGATCCCTGTAATAGTAAGTAAAAATGGCGGAGGTTTTTATGTGAGTGATTCTATTACTGCCACTAGAATCAATAAAAAGGATGAATCATATATTGCTATTTCAGATCATATTTTAAATTACAACGGATTTAAACGATTTACAACTGGAGTCAATTACGGATCACTTGAACAAGCATATACTGCATATTCAAAATATGTTCATTCAAATTATCCTGAGTTTATTTCAACTTTACCAAAATAGCAGGGGAAAATAATATACACTGATTATTTAGCATAACTAACCATCAAATCTTTGATAAACAAAACAGGAATAGCATCATTCAAAGCATTTGTAATCTATTTGCAAGTTACAAGTTTGATCCTTTTTTGAATATTTTATAGTAAATTCATTCATAGATAGTTTTTTATCTTTATATCTATATATTTTTACTTCTCAGTTAAAGTGTATATCTGTTAATACGAATTAATTGCATCAAAAAAGCAGACATGAAAGTGATTTCTGAACTTTTTTGAATCAAATGATCAACTATGAAAATAGTTAAATTGTTCATTATGTAATTTGTAATAAATTTGAAATTAAATTATAATTTTAGTCAAAAAGGGAGGGAGCGTAAATGAAAAAAAAGCTCAAACGATTTCTTTGTGGAATGATGGCTACTGGCTTAACAGTTGCACCTTTAACAACGGTTTATGCCACAAATGAAGATTCATCATTTCCAACAACTTACACATCACAAGATGGACAGTATCTATTCGAAAAAGTTTCTCATCGTAACAGTGGAACAGAAGAAAAAGATGGTATTGTCGATTATACAAGTCCGTTGCAGATTACTGAAAACACAACAGGGACTTCTGAAAATGCTGACAGTGTACAATCCTATACATATTGTGCAGCAACTTCTGGTGACTGGGTTTACATGGGAACTATGTATGGTGCACTAAGTGCCTATACACAGGTCGAACGTGCAGTTACATCCTTTGGTGCAAGTGCTGATGTTGCTAAAGCAGTTGTTGATGTCATGTTCAACGGAAAGCTAAATAAAGGAAAAGAAGATGATGGAATTCCAGCTGGCTCTGTTTTCTTGAAATTCAATATTAAAACAGGCGAAACAAAGATTTTAATGTCTAGAACACTTTACAACCAGGGCAAGTGTGATGGTGTTCCAATCTTTAGAGCAGCAACAGAATACAATGGTAAATTATATTTTGTAGGTTTGGTATCTGATGGTAAGGCTTTAGCTGGTCAAAAGATGTATGGCATGGATATTCCAAATGATCCAAATGTTGCAATCAACTATGAAATTGCTTATCAGAATGGTGTGCCATGTGTCTATGAATTAGATCCAAGTACAGATAAGCTTGTAAAAGTTGCACAATGTGTAACAACAGAAGGATATCGCGCACTCAACAATCAATTTGTATTTACATCAACACGTGCAATTGATACATTCACTGCTACAAAAGCAGATGGCACAAAAGAAGATTGGCTGCTTGCTGGCGGCTTGGCAGATACAACACAGGGTGAAACATTTGGTGCAACGATTATGGCAGCCAAAAATCCTGAAACTGTTACAAGTGATTTCATGGATACAGATTTAGGAAAGTTACACGGAAGCTTTAAGACAATTGCAGATCAGAATGATATGTATAACTATCCTGCTGTTAACCGTACAGACAGTGAAGGTGGCGGTGGTCTCTATCAGATTGTTCAATATGGTGAAAATACAATCTATGCTTCTATCGTTACTGGTAAAGCAAGCGATGGCACAAAAGAACAGGCTTATGCAGTTGTAAAGGGTGTCTATGATCCAACAGCTGGGGATGTTAATGATAAAAATGCCTGGACCTGGACACCAGTCATTGGTAATTTGAATGACAATGCAAAGTATACATTTGGTATTGATCCTTCAAGAACTGCATGCGGCGCTGCTACACTGCAAGTCTATGGTGATTATCTATACATTGGTGAATACAATGATGTTAACTATTCTTTAACTGATATCTTAACAAACAAATCGTTCAAGATTCTTGCCAAGAACTTAACGCAGTCCATCAACCTGTATCGTATGGATCATAATGAAAACATTCAGATGGTTGTTGGTGATCCAACAGATATGTTTAGTCAAAGTTTGACAGGTATTGGTTCTGGCTATGCTTCTCATATGAACCAGTACACATGGATGACAAATGTTGTTGGAGATACAATGTATCTATCTACAATGGATGAAACTTCATTAACACATTCCATTGCACAGTTTGTAAATGGTGAACTCTTAAATATGTCCCAGGAAGAATGGGAAAGTCAATTGAATTATATTCTTGTTCTTGTGAAATTGATGTTTAATTCCAGCTCATCACAGGCAGCTGTCACAATGGATAACAATAATCCAGCTGTAGAAGCAAATGCGAATGAAGAAACTATCAGCCGTGAAGATGCTGAAGCATTTGTTGAAGATGTCCTTGCTGAATTGAATGCAGAAGGCCCAATGGCTGCATCATTGGATGATGAAACATCTACTTCTACATTTACACCAGTCACATTGACAGAAGAACAGAAGGAAGAATTGATTGATGCGGTAGTTAATGGAACTGTCAAGAACAGCTTGTCTGAAGATGACTTTGCAAAGCTTGAACAGCTCAATACACAGTTAAGAGAACTCCGTGAAATGTTAGATGATAACGTTTCTGATGATTTTATTGAAATGTATGATCAGCTGCTTAAAGAACTCAAAGAACTCTTAGATAGTATGGATCTTCCAGAAAACATTCAGGCAATGTATAACATGCTATTATCCTTTGTAACTTCTAAAAATCTAGGTTATCTAAGTACATGTCTCAATTATATGAAAGATTCTGAAGCAGGTTTTGATTTCTATGCAATCAAACAGGCAGAAGATGGCTCTGTTAACGTATCTACATTGACAACAAACGGCTTTGGAGATCGTTATAACCATGGTCTACGTATTATTACTGAAGTGCCTGGCTATCTTGTTATAGGTACAGCAAATCCATTCTTTGGCGCTCAGGTATGGAGAGCTAAAGTAGATAATGCTTCAACACCTGAAACAACACCAACTCCTGAAGTTACTCCTTCACCTGAACCAACAACAACTCCAGAAGTTAAACCTGAACCAACAAAAACACCTGAAAGCAAGCCAGCTGACAAGTCTACAGATACAAGTGATAATTCTCATATTGCATTGTATGGTGTAGCATTGATTGCTGCAATTGCTATTGGATTCTTCACATTCAAGAAGACAAAAAAGAACTAAAAATAATGAGACTGCATAATCTGCAGTCTCTTATTTCTTGGAAAGGAAACATTCTATGAAATGGTTAATAATTGTTTTAATTCTATTGCTTTTATATTGTTTGATTATATATTTTGCATTTCTTTATACATTTTCAAGAAAAATTAAAGTAAATATGGAAAAATATATGCGTGATGGTTATGCAGATGTTCTGCAAGATAGAAAAAAACATGTATTAAATTATCCAATGGAAGAAGTTTTTATTGAATCACATGATCATTTAAAACTCTATGGCAGATATTTTCATGCGGAAGGACATGATAAGTTAATTGTCATGTGTCATGGATGGAAAAGTGAGTGGTATATTGATTTTTCACAATTAGCAATATGGTTCTATGAAAAATGCAACTGTGATCTACTGATCATGGATGAACGTGGGATTGGAAGAAGTGAAGGAAAATATATCACATTTGGTTTAAATGAGCATTTAGATATCCATGACTGGGTGATGTGGGCACATCACAAACAGAACTTGCCAATCTACCTGTATGGTACCTCCATGGGGGCAGCAACTGTTTTAATGACATCTGCATCCTTGAATGACATTGTATCCGGTATTATTGCAGATTCACCATTCACACAGCCATATGATGAACTCAAAGATTTCGCAAAACGTAATATTCATTTACCAGAATATCCGTTTTTACCATCTATGAATTTTCTGGTAAAAACATTTATCAAGAAAGATTTAAAAAGTATTGATGCTATGGAGATTCTGAAAGATACAAAAATGCCAATTGTTATTTTCCATGGTGGCTTAGATTTCTTCTGCAATGTTAAAATCAGTCAGAAGATCAAAGAAATGAATCTCCCAAATGTATCTGTATATATTTATCCAGATAGCAATCATTGTTGTTCCTATGTTAAACGTGAGAAAGAATATGAAAATATTATTTCTCGCCTGATTGAACAATAAATCATTTTATATTTGTATACTGATGATCCTGCTCGAAAGAGTAGGATTTTTCATGTTAGAATAGATTCAACGTTAATGAAATAATCATTTTGAGGGGTTATATGAATACTGTTGTATCTTTACTTTTACTCATTGTATGCAGTTCTTTTAAGAACACTTCTGACTATGCGATTTCATATTATTTACTATCTAATATTTCACATATCTGTGATGTATCTCGTACAGATGTATGTGAGAATGCAGGTGTTTCAAATCGTGTCTTAAGCATGTTCTGCTCTACGCTTGGCTATAAGAATTATTCCGATTTAAAGCTTGCTTTAATTAAAACGATTGATATTCGAAAACTGCAGATGAAAGTACATTTCAATAATGCAGATCCAGATAAAATCATCAATGTGATACATGCATTATCCAATGCAGATATGGATGACGCACGATTTACACAAACCATTGATCAAATCAATACGCATATCTATGATTGCAAGAAAGTAATCATTGTTGGTGCTGTTTATCCTGAAATGTTAAGCCTGCACTATATGGAAGATATGCTGATGATGGGTAAATTCATCCATTCTTCACCTGTAAATACTTCGATTGGTGAAGTAGAAAATGATACGCTTGTTCTGATGATTTCATTCACCGGTAGAGTCTATATTGAACATTATGATGAAATTATGAAGTTCAAAGAAAATAACGTGTCTATTGCTGGTATCGGAAATCCAAACAGTTTACCAGAACAGATTCATTTAACAAAGTTCTTAGAGCTGCCATTTAAAGGAGATGTTGAAATTGAAAATGCATGTATTCCTTTAGTTCTGCAATATATGAAATATCGGTATTATCAGACATACGGAGATACAAAATATGTCCGTATATGAACACTTATGGAAGATGGTGCAACAATCTTCTTATTCATCCACAAATGGAAAGATTGCTGAATATTTATTAGTAAACTATGAACATATCTCTACGTTATCCATTCAAGAGATTGCACAAGGATCCTATGTGACAAAAGGAACTGTTTCTAAATTCTTCAAAACAATGACAGAAACAGGTACATTTGAATCCTTACAACAGGCATGCAATAGAGAAAAGGCAAGTCATAAATTATTCATGCAAAAGAAAGAAGAAACATTGATTCGCAGATGCCGCAGATATCATGAGAAATGTTTAAATCAAAAAGATCTTCGATTTTTGAAGTATAAAATCCAATGTGCTAAAAGAATCATTCTCTTTTCAAAGTTGGAATATGAATATCTCGCAAAAGAATTCTGCTGGCATTTATTGAAATATAATGTGATGGCGAAAGCTGTTATTTACACGTATGATCGAACAGTCATTGATGAATTAAAAACATTAACACTAGATGATGCAATACTGTTTATTGACGCAGGTACTTCTTTTTTTGAAAGCATGCTGCAGTTATCCTTTGAATTTGATTTCATTCATTTCATTGAATCACTCAATACACAAGCCATTCTAATCTCAAAAGACGGGATAGATCATCCAAACTTCATACATATTCCATTGCTTCAAATAGAAACAAATCAGATAGAACTAGATGCATATAAGTGTGTCTATACAAATCTCTTAGAAACTTTAAAATCATAAGAATCATTATTATAAATAGCAAAAACATTACAAGAGTTTCCTGTTTGGAAACTCTTGTTTCTTTATATCATCGACTATGCTTGCATATTCTTTTATATTTTAGATAAAAGAAAGCGTTTACATAAAACATATGTGTAGCTTTAGTATTTCGAAGCACAATTGTGCGGATCATAGAAGAAATATCATAATATCTATATTTCTTCAGCTTATTTTTTCTATCTAGAAAAGGAGATTTAAAAAATGGGAAAGATAAAGAGGGGTATCATTGCCCTGACAAGTACTGTCATGGCACTCAGTGCTGCAGTACCTGTATTTGCAGAAGGAGAAGATCCTGCAGATACAGAACCTGTTACGGAAGTAACTGAAGAAGGTTCTACTGATGAAAGTACAACTGTAGAACCACAAGAAGAAGAGGTTGCACCATTTGCAGCCGGTGCACCTGCAACAAAAGACTTTTGGACAGATCTTAACGAAGATGGTTATGTTGAAGTTGGAAAGTACAAAGTTGAAAAGATCAAAGAGAATGTCTATCACATGGATGAAGGCATTCAAGCATTTCCTGGTGGAGCCAATGATGAAGCTGGAAATATGAATAATCCTTCTTCCATTTACTTTGTTGAAGGAGAAAATGAAGTATTAATGGTGGATTTAGGAAATCCAGCTGGCACTGGTGTGAATGATGCTAAAACAATCGTGAAAGAGATGGTTGGTACTAAGAAGCTATCCATTTTGATTACACATTCGCATGGTGATCATACTGGCTTAGGATTAAGTAAAGAAGTATTTGATGGTATTAATGTAAATAAGGTGTATGTCAGCAAGCCAGATCAAGCTGCAGCAAGTTCTGCATTAGCACAATTTGCTGGTAAAATTGAAGCTCTAGATGATAATACAACATTTAAAGTCAGTGAGACAACGTATACTGCAACGATTGTAAATGCACATACAGAAGGTTCTTTAATGGTTGAAGATCTTAAGGATAATGTGTTATTTACAGGTGATACATTTGGTTCTGGATTTGTATGGCTGTTCTGGGATATGAATGGCGGCAATCCAATTGCAGCATTGAATGATGGTATTTCAAAAGCACAGACTGCTTTAAAGAAAATGACTTCACCAAGTATTCTTGCTGGTCATAGATGGCAGCAGTTCTGGGATCAGAATGATGAAAGACCTGGTGAAATGTCAATTCAATATTTCAATGATATGGCACAGGTAATCAAAGGCTTGAGTGATGGAACAACTGTATCCAAGCCTTACAGTGCTGGCGCAGTTACTGGTATTGAATTATCTTCCAATGGTGCAAAAGCTAAAATTGATACAACACAGGAATATGTAGATACATATTTAAAGCAGTTGAATCAAATGAGCGAAGCGTATGTTTACAGTGCTACAAATAAATTAGGTATTGAAACTGTAAATAATACTGCCGCTGCATCAATCATTGTTTATCCAGATGGAAATCTAAGTGATACAGAGGCACAGAAGTATTTAGATGATACTGGCATGAGTACATATGCAGATACACATGCATCTAGTGTATATGTTGCACGTCCATCCAATGGTTCTAAGTTTACTGCAAGTGATGTAGAAGGATTCAAAAAAATCGTTAGAAAGATTGTTGTCTCTAGTAATGTGAAACTTGTTGGTATTGGTAATGGTGCAACGTTTATCAATGAAAATCTTTCTCAGTATATGAATTTTGTTTCTGGCTTAGCTTTAATCAACCCAGAAGGTACAACAGGCAAGTTGAGTGCATCTGTACCAACATATGTATCTGGAAATACAAATATTGCAAAAGCATATATTGAAGCAGATCATGCAGCAAAGATCAACACAGATGGTTCTGTAGCAACATACCAGAATCCAGACAGTCGCTTTGAAATTGTTGTTGCGGATAGTTCTAGCAAGAATGCGGTAGATGGCTACAAGGCCGCATGGGAAACTGTACTTTGCAAGTATGGAAGAATTGGTAACTATATTGAAGGTAATGGGATTGGAACATGGTACTCCAGACCTTTGATTACTGGTGATGAAGCAAGTGATTCTGCTAGAAAATATCAGTATTTTGATTCTGTTGACAACATTACAGATATGACTCGTACAATCTATACAGAAGATCTCAATGGTAATGGCATCAACTCATTATGGTATGTATATGTTCCTGAAAACGTAAAGAAGGCAAACGGAACAGTACCAGTTGTATTCTTAATGCATGGGAATACAAATGATCCACGTACACAGTACGATACTTCCGGATGGGCTTCTGTTGCTTCTAGAGACGGTATTATTCTTGTATGTCCAGAATGGCAAGGTCATACATACCAAGGCTATACATATGATCCAATGACTTCTGATACAAACTTTACTTCAGAATCAGATTTCATTACAGGATGCTACCGTAGAGTGATGGAAGAATATCCACAGATTGATCCATCAAGAGTCTATATTTCTGGATTATCTGCAGGATGCAGAAATACAACAAACAATGGTTTAGTGAATACAAAGTATTTTGCTGCTGGTGCTGGACAGTCTGGTCCATTCAAGAACAATGCTGATGGATTAGCAAAGCTGCAGGCTGGTGTTGCTGCAAATAAAGATAGTTATGATTTCCCAATTATTTACTTCTCTGGTGATAAAGATGAGTATCTAGGTGACTGGGATCAGCTTGGTGCTTCTGGTGGCTTAGAAATGGCACAGCTATATGCAGAACTCAATGGTATGAATATTCCTGATGGAAATGATGCTGAAAACCAGGATCTATATGGAATTAACTGGGATGAAACATACACAATTGATGTTGATGCAGAAAGAATCGCTAAAATCAAGGGTGGTATCTTAACATCTGATACTGGCGTAGAAATCTGTATGAACCGTATCTATGGATGGGGTCACTGGAACTATGCACCAGATGCTGAATTGATGTGGAAATTCATGTCTAAGTATTCAAGAGACGTTACAACTGGCAAGACAGTACGAGATGATGTTATTTATGGAACTGAAAAAGTATTTGTTGCAGGTGATGACTGGGGTCCAGCTGTAAATAAAGTGATGATGACACTTGATGAAGAAGTGAATGCATTCGATTTAGATCCAACGACATTTACAGTCAAAGAAACAAAGGAATCAACAAACTGGACAGATCTTTCAGTATACAATGCAACTGCTCCTAGAACAGTATTAGATGTTTACTTATCTGATGACAAGGGAAATAAAGTAGATGCTCAAAAGGGTAATGTTGTTACAGTTGAAATGTATATTTCTCCAAATGAAGGTTCACCATTCCGTTATGATCTTCAAACTGGCAGTAACAAGTGGGTCAACCATTATCAGTTAACAGTCAATGGTAAAGCAAAAGATAAGATGATCAATGTTGATCAGGTTCTTGATCTGAAAGATCATAGTAACTGGGTAACAGATGCTGCTGAAAAGTTTGACGTTACAAAGAGCTTTACTGGCAGTGATGGTATTGTCATGCCATATGGTCAATATACACCTAAGAGTAATGGCAAGAAGAAGGCATTGGTAGTATGGCTGCATGGTGCAGGTGAAGGCGTAGGTGCTGCTGGTAACTATGGAAATGACAACTACGTAGATCTTCTTGGTAATGAAGTAACAGCGCTTGTATCTGATGAATTCCAGAAATTATATGATGGTGGTGCATATGTTATTACACCACAGGCACAGACAATGTGGATGGATGGTGGAGATGGAAAATACCAGAATGGTGATAAAGGCTCCATGTATGAAAAGACATTGTTTGAATTGATTCAGAATGTTGTAAAGAACAATCCTGAAATTGATCCTGATCGTATTATCATTGGCGGATGCTCCAATGGTGGCTATATGACAATGGAAATGGTTCTCAAACATCCAGATTACTTCTTGAAAGCATATCCAATCTGTGAAGCATTCTATGATGAATTTATTACTGATGACATGCTGAAGGCTGTGAAGAAGGGTGGAACAGAGTTCTGGTTCACATATGCCAAGAATGACACAACTGTTGATCCAACATTAACAGCGATGCCAACAATCAAGCGTATGCAGAAGCTTGGTATTCCAGTACATACATCTGCATGGGATGATGTACATGATACAACAGGCAGATTCTGGCTGGATGAAGATGGTCAGTTAACAAGTGAAAAGACAGGTACACCATATCAGTATATGGGTCACTGGAGCTGGATCTATTTTGATAACAATTCCAATATCTGTGATGACTGCAAGAAGAATGAGTGGAAATGGATGGCAGAATATTCACCTAAGAAGGAAGAAACTGTTAAGAAAGACAATCCAAAGAAAGATACAACACAGAAGAAGGATGACAAAAAATCTGCTAAAACATCAGACAACAGTCATGCTGTATTCTATGCAGGCACATTCTTCATGACAATGATTGCACTTGCTGGTGTTGTTGTATTAAAGAAAAAATTTCATGAATAAGTGAGATTGGAAGGTACAGAAATGTACCTTCTTTTATCTTAAGAAACCAAGCGGGAATCCTCGGCCATTCAATGACCGATATGAAAGTACCATTTTTCTTCCACCTATTTCAAAATGAAAAGATCATCTTTCTTCATGTCACCAATATGGAAGAAATTTGTAATCTAGTGCATGCTGTTCTTGATTGATGTTTGTATTTCATATGCATCATAACCTTTATACTTCGGTGATGGAGTTTAAAAAAATAATTGTAGAAGATCTTGGAACGATACTAACTTTAATGCACATCTACAAGCTACACACTTTGATAAAGCACTGTATTTTGTATTTGATATAATTTTAAAATTGGAAACTATTATGCTGAATGAAATAAAAGTTTCCAAAATGGGAAAATATTTCATTTGTATAGGCATTTTATGCTATACTGAGAAAAAAGGAGGGATGCAGATATGGTTGAACGCAAAGAATATCTTGATCAGCTATGGGCATGGAAAGATGAGCAACAGATCAAGGTTGTGACTGGAATTCGACGCTGTGGAAAATCTGTGCTTCTAGAACAGTATCAGCAGAGACTCTTAGCAAATGGAGTTGCACCAGAACAGATTATTTCTATCAATTTTGAAAATTTGGATTACGAACCATTAAAAGATTATATGAAGCTGTACAATTATCTCAAAGAACGTTTGTGTGCAGATAAGATGACATACATCTTTTTGGATGAGGTTCAGGAAGTTCCATCATTTGAGAAAGTGGTTGACAGTCTTTATATCATGGACAATGTAGATGTTTATATCACAGGTTCCAATGCTTATATGCTATCAAGTGAACTTGCAACACTTTTGTCAGGAAGATACACAGAAATCAAGATGCTTCCGTTTTCTTTTCGCGAGTATATGGTGGTAACAGGTATGACGAAAGAAGAGGCTTTTGCAGAGTATATGAAAACTGGTGGAATTCCATATGTAGCAGTTATGAACCGTACAGATGAAAAAATAGATCAGTATTTGGAAGGAATCTACAACACCGTCATTGTAAAAGATATTGAGCAGCGTCAGATAAGAAGAGAAAAAGAATATGGAAAGCGAAAAATCACAGACATTGCGCTTCTTAAGTCAATTGCCAGGTGCCTGGCAAGCGTTATCGGCAGTCCAGTATCTATGAAAAGTATAACCGACTATCTGACCTCTTCGGGCAGAAAAGTATCGCAAAACACAGTCAGCGATTATGTTGAAGCGTTGACAGAATCTTTCATTTTTTATCCTGTTGAGCGTTTTGATATTGTGGGAAAGCAGCTTTTAAAAGTTAACAATAAGTTTTATATGGTAGATATGGGAATCAGAAACCACATTCTTCCAAGAAAACAATACGATCTTGGATTTACCATTGAGAACATTGTGTATCTCGAACTTTCACGGAGAGGTGGTAAAGTCACTATTGGAAAATATGGTTCTACTGAAGTTGACTTTGTGACAAAGAAGGAAGGTGTACTTACATATTATCAGGTAACTGCTGATATGACGGCGGAAGAAACATTTGAAAGAGAAATGAGACCCCTAAGGAGCATTCATGATAATTACGAGAAGATTGTCCTGACACTGGATCGTTTTTCACTTGGAAATTACGATGGTATAAAAGTTGTGAATGTCATTGACTGGCTTTTAGGATGACAAATCAGAAAAAAACATATAGTTAGCAATCATCAGGAAATGGATGAAAAGGGTTCACAGAATTTCTTGCCGGTATTGTGAAGCAAGAAGTTAAACCGGCAAGCAAATCATCTGATACGAGTGATACAACAATCGTTACATTGTATGCAATAGGTGAGATTGCTGCAGTTGGTGTTACTGAAATGTTGATCAGAAATAGAATGCATAAATCTAAATGAATTTTAAAATCTTGCTCATTGAGTAGGATTTTTTTTTCTCTGTCAAAGTAGAGGATAATGATAAATCATATTTGATAAACGTGCTTATTTCGATTGCAATATAAGCACGAAAGGATGGTTTGCTTATGGATGAAATGGAAATATTAATTCAAGAAAATGATTACATCACACCAGAAATCGCGAAAAAAATGGAACTTCAAGGTACAGATTTTACAAGTATGTTTGAGAAAATGGATTTGAAGCAGTAAACCGTGGTATTTATTTCACTAGTTCTGATTTGGTAGGTGAATTGTATGTACTACACCAAAGGTGTCCAAATGCCGTTTTTTCACATGATGAATATTTTTATTATCATGGTCTAACAGATAGGGAACCTTTGATTCATGCGCTTACCATATACAGTGGTTATAATGCTCATCGTTTGAAAGTAAATGAAAACTGTAAGGTATACACTGTAAAACGTGAACTGCTTGATGTTGGAAAGGATATAGTGAAGGATCACGATGGAAATATGATTCCAATGTATAATCTTGAACGAACAATCTGTGACTTAATTAGAAGTCGGAATAATATTGAAATACAAGACTTCAATTCTATTTTAAAAAACTATATTTCCAGAAAAGATAAAGATTTGAATCGTCTTATGGAATATGGAAAATTGCTTAAGATTGATAATGTAATTCGTAGATATATGGAGGTGTTGCTGTGAAATGCAAATGACACCTGAACAAGTGAAAGGAAGAATCAAGAATGAAGCGAAAGAAACTTAGAGCACTTATGAGAATATGTGCAAATATTAATAACTGAATTTTAAAATCTTGCTCATTGCGTATGATTTTTTTGTGATTTTTCTAAAACATTTTATTCTTTGGCTATATTAGCAAAATGGTGAACATATTTTAATATTGTACGAATATATGGACAGTAACAACAATTAAGCAGCATTATAATGTCAGCACATTCAAGGAGATGACATTA
>NZ_JBQHWJ010000018.1:0-38003 GCF_052064035.1 Bulleidia sp. HCP3S3_C9
ATTTGAAAAAAATTCCAGCAGGATATGAAGTTTGTGAAAAGGGAGATATTAACTTCTGTGGTGTAGAAGATGTAAATGTCAAAGTTCGTAAGGTTGCCGCACAGACAAGAACAGTTTATGTACATTATATTGATGCTGAAACAAAGATTCCATTTGAAAACGCTATTGAAAAGATCGAAATTCCAGCTGATGAAATTCATGTTAATACAAAAGATTTAAAGGAAATCCCAGCAGGATATGAACCAGTTGTTACTGGAGATCTTGATTTCTATAATACAGATGATGTAAACGTAGAATTACGTAAAATTGAAAAGGTTACAACATTGCATGTAAACTTCGAAACTGTTGATGGAACAGTAGTTGGTGAAAAGACATTTGAAAAGACTTCTACAGATGAAGAAGATGTAGTATTCGCTCTTGGTGATGATATTGTTCTTCCTGAAGGATATCACTGGGTAGATTATAATGACCAGATTAAGAATGTTACACTTCCAGCTGGAGCAACAGGCGGAACTGTTATGTTCGTTGAACAGGATGAAACAAAGGCTGTTTTAACAGTTACATTCGAAACAAAGGATGGCGAAACAGTTGGAACAACTTCTGTTGCTAAGGAATTCACTGTTGATGAAAACGGTGATAAGGTTACAACATTTGTTCTTGGTAAAGATTTCACACTACCAGAAGGTTATCATTTAGCTGATGGTGTTGATCAAGTAACTGAAATTACAATGCCTGGTACAGTTGGTGGACATACAGTAATTGTAGAAAAGGATGCAGTTGCACCTACACCTACAGAAGATCCAAAGAAGGATGACACTAAGAAAGATGATACTAAGAAGGAAGAAACAAAGAAGCCTTCTAAGACAGCTGATACAGCTGATACATCTGACGTAGCTGCTTATGCAATTCCATTAGTAATGAGCATGGTTGCTATTAGTGCAATTGTTGTCGGTAGAAAAAAATTATCCTAATTAAAACTACTGCATAATTGATTATTTCAATTAAGTGTTGAAAGTAAGTATAAAATTGTCGGAGTTTATCTCCGACAATTTTTTCTAAGAGGAACTTTATGAAAAAGAGGAAAATAAAAAAAGGAAATCTACTATTTTTAGTTGGTTGTATATTATTGTTTATTTCAGTTATTACTTTTGTTATTATGTTTTTGTTAAATAGTCAAAATAGTTCTGAAATGAAAAAGAAGATAGATGCAGCCCATAACTATACTGCATACCAGAATGTTGTAGTAACAGATAATAATTTAGATGGATCATTAAATGATGTACTTGCTGAAGGAATAAAAAAGTGGGTTAATTCAACATTAGGTATGGATGATTCTTACTCTTCTGACAGTAAATCGAAACTTTTAAGAAAATTCTATGATTCTATTGAAAATAGTGATCAAAAAAAGAAATTGACTGATACATTAACTGAATTTTATTCTGGTAAAACTATTACAACAGAAAATATTGACATCTCTATAACAGAAGCTAAAGAAGCAACTCTAAACGAAAAATCTGTTGGTCTTGTAAATTGTAAAGCTACAATTAGTGGAACTAGAGATGGAATTGATTTTCAAAATATCTATGATCTATCTTTGTTACTTTCCTACGATACAGATCCAGTTGGCATTTATGTTGTGAAAAGTATTGTCAAGGAATAAGTTTTAATTATATCTTAATACTTTGACATCATTTTCGGTTTGCCAAATTCTGACGGCACTTATGGGAGCAAGTCATAAAACAAACTGAAAAGAGATAAGAATTGAAGCCATTTGAAATGATTCTGTTCTTATCTTTTTCTTTTGTTCGATTCAATACTGTTATCTACTATTTTTTATATAGTTAGCTTTCTATCGGTTACGATTAAACGATTAATTATTAAATGATCTATTGACTGTACTTCGTCTAATTTCTTGCCTGTCAATATTGATACGACATACACATTCTACTCTTCGTATCATGATTTATATTCGTCTTCAAAAAATGTTAAGAAGATTACTTTTTAACATATATGGCATTTTTACTGACGAGTGTGCGAGTAAAGTTGTTATAATAGAAAGCAGAAAGAGAGAAAATATATTATGGGATTTAGTAAAGATTTTTTATGGGGTGGTGCTACGGCAGCCAACCAGTACGAAGGTGGCGTATTCGAAGGTGGTGCAGGTCTTGCAACTGCAGACGTCATGACAAACGGTTCTCATACAGTTCGTCGCCAGGTAACATGGAAGAAGGAAGATGGAACAACAGGTTCTACACCTTTATGCTTTGGTTCTGAAGAAAGACATTTACCAGAAGGTGCAATTCCTTGTCTGTTAGATGATGACAAGTATTATTATCCTTCTCATATTGCTTCTGATTTTTATCATCATTACAAAGAAGATATCAAGCTATGTGCAGAAGAAGGATTTAAGTGTTTTAGACTTTCTATTAAATGGTCTCGTATTTTCCCTAATGGAGATGATGCAAATGTAAATGAAGAAGGCGTTGCTTTCTATAAGAGTGTCATGGAAGAATGCAAGAAGTATGGTATTGAACCTCTTGTTACATTGTCTCACTATGAAACTCCATTATCATTGGCACAGAGATTTAATGGATGGAATGATCGTAAACTTGTGGATATGTTTGTTCGTTATGCTGAAACTTGTTTTGATCGTTTTGAAGGCTTGTGTAAGTATTATTTAACATTTAATGAAATTAACTGTATTGAAGCTGCACCTTATGTAACTGCTGGCTTGATTCATGCGGATGAACAGAATATTGCTAATGCAACGTTCCATCAGTTTTTAGCAAGTGCGAAAACAGTGATTGCGGCACATCAGTCTCATCCGGAAATTCGTGTTGGTATGATGCTTGCTTTTGGCCCTGTATATGGCTATACATGTGATCCATATGACCAGTTATTAGCAAAACAGCAGGAAGATAGAACATTGTTCTATTCTGATGTGCAGATGACAGGTGTATATCCTACCTATAAGCTAAAGGAATATGAAAGAAAGAATATTACAATTCCTTTTGAAGATGGTGATGCTGCTTTATTAAAAGCTGGTGTTTGTGATTTCTTGAGCTTCTCATGTTATGGTTCTCATGTGTTAACAACACATGTTGATGAAGATATGAAAAAGGGTGAAGGAAATGGTGCAATGCAAAGAACAGTTGCCAATCCTTATCTCAAAACAAATGCATGGGGATGGGCTACAGATCCACAGTGCTTAAGAATTGTATTGAATACATTCTATAATAGATATCATTGTGATTTGTTCTGTGTTGAAAATGGTATTGGATGGAATGATAAATTTGAAGATAATACAGTACATGATGATTATCGTATTGATTATATGAGAGCTAATATCCAGTCTATGAAGGATGCGGTTGATATTGATGGTATTCCTTTAATGGGTTATCTGTATTGGGGATGCGTTGACATGGTTAGTAATGGTGAAGGTGAAATGGCTAAGAGATATGGCCAGATCTACGTTGATGCCGATAACTATGGACAGGGCACAATGGAAAGAAAGTGCAAGGATTCTTACTACTGGTATCAGAAGTGTATCAAGAGTAATGGAGAAGATTTAAAGTAATGAAAGAAAGAGATATTGTATGAGTGATTCGCTCATCAATATCTCTTTTTTCTTCTAGATAGTAAGTGTTCCTTCTGCTAGATCTTTTGAAAGAAAAGGCAAAAAATATAGTGGAATTGTTAATAATTTTTGCTCGGAATTATATCCGTAGTTGTTTTTGGAAATTTTAATAGCATATTCAAATTTATTTTGGTTAGAAAACTTCTCAAGAGAATTCAATGTTCCTCTTCCTTTTTTTACATCTATTGGATATAGTTTGTTATTGGATTCGATGATGAATTCAAATTCAGCTGAGGATTTTCCTTTCCAATAAAATAGGTGATTTCCTTTAGCAATGAGTTCATCGGCTACATAGTTTTCGAAGAATATTCCTGATAATGTGTTTTCTCTATCACTGGAAACAAAAGATTCTGCATTGATGCCGCTTTGATAAGAAAACATACCAATGTCTGCAAGGAATAGTCTGAAATTACTTTCACTATCTGGCATTAATGGAGTCGTGACATGTTCTTTTAATTGAAATGATTGATGAATAATATGAGACATTGTGAGCCATTGTATTGAAGTTGCAAAGTCTCTCGTTTTCTTTTTTTCTTCAATCAGCCCAGGAGAAAAATTTTTCGATTCTTTATTAAGTTCTTTAAAAATATTTTGGAAAAGCAAGCGAGAACGAAGAATAGATTCTTGGCTGGCTTGATATAACTCCATATCAGATAAATAGTTATCATATAGTGACTTGAGGATATTTCGACATTGTAAAAGTGAGGCATTATTTACATATGCATCTACAGCTTCAGGCATTCCACCAATCAAAAGATATTTATATATTTGTTCCATTGCGAGATTATGAATCTGTGAAGAAAGAGGTTTTTTTTCAGCGTATGCATTCTGTACTGTTTTGTATAGAATTTTGTTGCTGTTGAGCAAGAACTCATCGAATGACATAGGATACAGAGTTAATTGATCGATTTTCCCGACAGGAAAAAGAAATTGGCTGTTAGATCCTTTTTTGCGAATTTCTCTTTGCAGTTTGATTCGAACCATTGATCCAGTTGAAATGACAGGAATATCTCTATAATCTTGGCAAAAATATTTTAGAGCAGAAATAATGTTTGGACATTCTTGTACTTCGTCAAAAATTAAAAGAGTATTTTTGTTGATTTCTTTGTTGAAACGCAAAGAAATATATTCAATTATTTTTTGAGGGTTCGCAGTTTGAAAACAAAATTCACGGATTTCATCTTCGATTTTAAAATCTATATAGATAAATTTGTTTTTATAAAATGTTTTTGCGAAAAGCTCTTTTATCAAATAGGATTTTCCTGTTTGACGTGCACCCCACACAATGAGAGGTTTTCTATTTGCACTCTTATTCCAGCAAATTAAATCGTTTAATGCTAATCTCTCCATGTTTGCCTCCGTTCTATGATTGTATTTTATCATGAATTGCACCTTTTTATACCTTTTTTTGGAGTGTGAATTGCACCTTTTAATACATTTTTAGAAGAGTTATTTGCACCTTTAAGCATATTTTTTGACATATAATTTGCACCTTTTAGTACTTTTTTTAGAGAGTAACTTGCACCTTTGCACGAATTATAGATATGAGAAATTGATTATGCTTGAAGAAATATGAACGAAATGACAATATAGTAGTAGAAGTTTATGCAAGGAGACAATTTATAATGACACAATTTTTCTGGGGCAATAGTTCTAGCAGCATGCAGACGGAAGGTGGATGGAATGAAGGTGGGAAATCTTTATCTGTCTATGACATTGTAGAACCTGCAGAACATCGCAGTGACTGGCATTTTGCAAATGATAATTATCATTCTTTTGATGAAGATCTGGATTTAATGAAAGATCTTGGTATGAATATGTATCGTTTCCAGGTTTCATGGAGTAGATGTGTGAAGGATGGTGATGGGAAGTTTAATGAAGAAGGATTGGCTTTCTATGACCGTTTGATTGATGGTTTGTTAAAAAGAAATATTACACCAATGATTTGTATGTATCACTTTGATATGCCTTTGCATCTTGCAAGAGAATATAATGGATTTTTGAGTAAAGACGTAACGGAAGCATTTATTCGTTTTGGTAAGAAAATCATTGATCGTTATAGTGATCGTGTAAAGTACTGGATTACATTTAATGAACAGAATTTATATCATAATTCTTATGCATATAAGATTGCGGGTAGTGTGAATTGTGAAAAGAATACAGATACGCTGTATCAGATTTTTCATAATGTAATGTATGCACATTGTGCAATCTGTAATTATCTGCATGAGAATAGTGATGCGAAGATTGGTGGTATGCTTGCATATAGTGAAGTGTATCCAGCGACATGTAAACCTTTGGATATTCTGTGTGCGAGAAAACATGATGAGTTTATGAATCTGACGTTGCTGGATGCTTTTTCACATGGTCATTATTCTGAAGAAATGATGCATTATGTTGAAACACATCGCATTGATATGAAGGCAACAGAGGAAGAATTAGAAGTGATTCGCCATCATAAAGAAGACTATATTTGCTTCTCTTATTATTGTTCAACAACTGTTAATTCAGATAAGATTCCTGAAGGAACGGTACCAAATGAATATTTGATGTATGGTGGACAGGATAATCCGTATCTAGAAACGACAGAGTGGAACTGGCAGATTGATCCATTAGGTTTTAGAGATGTAATAAATAAGATATATAAAAGAACGGGATTACCTGTATTTCCAATTGAAAATGGTATTGGCGTACAGGAGGAATGGGATGGTGACCATGAAATCCAGGATGATTATCGTATTGCTTATCATAGAGAACATATTAAAGAAATGTTTAATGCAATGCATGAAGATGGTATTCCTGTACTAGGATATCTTGGATGGGGATTGATTGATATTCTTTCTTCTCAAGGGGATATGAGAAAGAGATATGGTGTTGTGTATGTGAATCGTACGAATCATGATCTAAGAGATATGAAGCGTGTTCCAAAGAAGAGTTATCACTGGCTGAAAAAAGTGATTGAGAGCGATGGAGAAGAGATGTAAATAATATTGGTTGCATTGCAGAAAGAGATGATATGCATAATGAAGATGAATATAGACAATTAGAGGCTGAAAATAAAAGGCTTAAGCAATTGTTGAAAGAAAATGGAATATTCTATCTTGAAGATGGAAAAGAGTTGTCTTCAAATGAAAAGCTAGAAGTATTTAAAAGTTATTTCCGAGGAAATGACAATGTTTTTGCGTACCGTTTCTGGAATAAAAATCAGAATAAATATGGTTGGGCACCATCCTGTAAAAATAATTTAAAAGAATGTTGTCCACATAAACATCGAATGAAGCAGAAATGTATAGAGTGCCAATATTTTGAAAGAGAATCATTAACTACGGAGGTATTGTCAAAACATTTAAAAGATGCTGAATTTTTAGGAATAGGGTTATATCCTTTGCAAAATAACAGTACTTGTTATTTTATGGCGATTGATTTTGATGAGGATGATTGGTTTGAAGCAATGTTATGTGTCTATCGGGTTGCTAGAGAACTTGAATTAGAATGCGTCATGGAAAAGAGTGCAAGCGGGCAAGGTGGTCATCTTTGGTTTTTCTTTTCTACTGCGATACATGCATATAAGGCAAGAAAATTGGCAAATAGATTGTTGGAAAAAGCAATGAATCGTAATAAAAATATTTCGTTTAAAAGTTTTGATCGTATTTTTCCAAATCAAGACTATGTGAGTGAAAAGGAATTGGGAAATTTGATTGCTGCTCCATTTTGGAAGCATGCATTGCTTAGCAAACAGAGATCAACATGCTTTATTGATACGGATGGAAAATTTATAAAGCATCCAATGGAATATTTAGCACAAATCAGAAAAATTACACAAGAAGAGATTGAAGTATTAACACAATATGAAGAAGACTATTTCTTTGAAAATGATCAATTATCATTGTCTCTGGATACGGATTTTAAATATTCTGGGAAAATTGAATGTATTGAGGAATCAATGTTAAGAATATCAAAGCATGGATTAAATGCGGCAACATTGAGTCTGCTAAAACGTTCAGCGTCCATAATCAATCCTGATTATAAAAATAAAGTACAGATGAAATTGCCGATTTATAATACCCCAAGGATTAAATGCTGGTATGAAGAAACAGATCAATATTTATATATTCCTAGAGGAAGATTTGAGTTTTTGAAAGAAAGAATGCCAGGAACGCAATGGATATATGAAAATCATTGTATACAAGGAAAAGAAATTGAAGTTGCGTTTAAAGGAAATATTCGTGTGGATCAATCGTCAGCAATTACTAAATTGATGAAATATGATTTGGGAATTTTAAAGGCAGAGCCTGGCTGGGGGAAAACGATTGCGACGATTTATTTGATTGCACAATTAAAAGTGAGTACATTGATTATTGTGAATCGTGTAGTTTTGCAAAAGCAATGGGTGAATCAAATAAAAGAATTTCTTCAATATGAAGGATGTGATAAGAAAAAGAATACTTATATTGGAAGGATTGATGGAAATAATAAAAAAGTATTTGGAAATATTGATGTTGCGGTAGATAAGTCATTAGCATCCATGGAAAATATTGATGAAATTCTTTCAAACTATGGAATGGTTATTGTTGATGAATGTCATAACATTGGAAGTACAACGTATGACATGATTTTAAAACGTGTGAAAGCAAAAAGAGTGTATGGTTTATCTGCTACCCCTGATAAACAAAAAGGTCTTTTCCCTGTTGTGCAAATGTATTGTGGACCAGTCAGAGTGAGCGAAAATAAAAAGTCAGTTAGTGCAATGCATAAGATATTAATTCCACGATATACAAATACAAGAATTCTTGAGAAAGATTATAATCCTACAGAGTTATTGCAGTATCTTTGCGAGAATCAAGCAAGAAACTATATGATTTTTCAAGATGTTTTGAAAGAGTATAGAGAAAATAGTCAATGCATTGTTTTGTCAGAAAGAATTGAACATTTAGAAACATTGAAACAAATGTTGGAGCAATCCATTGAGAATGTATTTATTATCCATGGTAAGACAAAGATTAAGGATAGAAATGAAACTTTACAGAAATTAAAGGACTTATCTGAAAAACCATTTGTTTTATTGGCAATCAGCAAAGGAATTGGAGAAGGATTTGATCTTCCGGCATTGCGTACTTTGTTTATCACTGCACCTTTTTCTGCAGATTATCGAGTCATTCAATATACAGGTCGAATTGAAAGAAAATTTGAAAATAAAGATACAATTAAAGTGTATGACTATGTGGATTCTGAAATACGAATGGCTAAAAGTATGTATGAAAAACGCTTAAAAACATACTTGAGTAGAGGGTACTTTATTCAAGAAGAAACAAGTAATAATGATGTTGAAAAAATGTTGTTTGATTATGAATCGTTTAAAAAACAAGTTGTTGATGATATGAGAACAGCAAAAAAAGAAATTACGTTCTTTTCTGCAGCAAATGCTTTTGATTCTTTTTATCAATACTATGATTTATTATCCAAACTTCACTGGAATGGCATTCGAATACATTTTGTTGTAAATGATAAAACAAATCCTCAAATTGTTAAATACATGACCGGCTTGGGTGGAAATGTGATTTACAGCGAACATACGATGCATTTGATTGTCATTGACAAGGAAATCGTTTGGAATTGTCCAAGTGATTTATTTGAAAATGATGAATTTGTAGATGGATATTTGAGATACGAGAGTATTCAATTGGCAAGTGAAGCGTTAAATAGTGTGAATGATAAAGAAGAAATTAACGAAGGGTATTTGCACTTTAGTAAATTTACTGCGTCATGAAAAAATAATTTTGATATACTAAAAAGTGCGTTATTTAACGTACTTTTTAAGTGCATATAAATTATTTAGGGGAAATGAAAACAAAAAGATGTATTAAGGGATTATTGTCGTTTTTGATTCTTACTTCAAGTGTAATTAATGTAAAAGCGGAAAGTAACGTGAATTCTGTGTCTGTGCATGCATGTGATATTCATGGAAATGTATCTGAAGCATCTTATACTGTGAATATTAGTGCTGCACCTACGGAACAGACAACAGATACATTGTTATATAGCTATAGGCCTGTTGATTTAGCTGGAATTGATGGTCCAGCTAATTGGAATCGGATTGATCAGAGTGACTGGTATTATGCAGAATGTTCTTACTTGAGTGGGCAATATGCTACAGTGCAAGAAGCACTGCAAGATGTCATTGATCATGAAAGTGCAAATGGTAATACAGCGAATGTTGAAAACGAAGCACGTATATTCTGTGTGACAGATGCAGAAGGAAATGTGTTATATTATCAGGCTGGATTTGAGGAATAGTGTATGAATGCATTAAAAACAACTTTATGCTTTGGAGCGACGGTTTCAGTTTTATCTACAAGTACATTAACTGCATATGCCAAGGAAATCACAAAAGAACTCAATCATACAAATCAGAATACAATGCATGCAGTTTTAAATCAAAACAATTTATACAGATTAACAAATAATCAATATGAAACATATTCTGTAAAATCGTTTGATCTTATAAAATCAAAAAATATTGTGGATGCAACTTCTAGTGAAAAATCATGGAAATTCATCAATGGAAGCTGGTATTATTCTGATGAAAATGGAAATCAGACAATTGGTTTAAATATCATTGATGGACAGATTTATGATTTTAATGCATCTGGTGCAATGTTGACTGGCTGGCAGTATGTAGATGAGTGGTATTATTTCCAAGGAAACGGTTCGGCAGTACGCAATGCATGGATTGGAAACTATTATCTTGGCAATGATGGCAAGATGCTTAGAAATCAATGGATTGGTGGCTACTACGTTGATGGTAATGGTGCGTGGGTGCCAGGCGCAAAAGAATGGAACTGGGTAAAGCAGGGAAATATCTGGAAATACCAGAGTTCCGTGACTGGGCAGTACCTCACAAATCAATGGAGCCTGATTGGCGGTAAATGGTATCACTTTGATGCAGATGGCAACATGCAAACTGGCTTGCATGAAATTGATGGAAATAAATATTTTATGGATGCTAGTGGTGCAATGGTAACTGGCTGGCAGTATGTAGATGAGTGGTATTATTTTCAAGAAAATGGTTCAGCAGTTCGTAATGCATGGGTTGGAAATTATTATTTAGGAAATGACGGAAAAATGCTGAGGAACCAATGGATTGGCGGCTACTATGTAGACGGCAATGGTGCGTGGGTACCTGGTGCAAGAGAATGGAACTGGGTAAAGCAGGGAAATATCTGGAAATATCAGAGTTCTGTGACAGGGCAGTACCTTATAAATCAATGGAGTCTGATTGGTGGCAAGTGGTATCACTTTGATGCTCAGGGTAACATGCAGACCGGATTCTTTGATGTGGATGGCGCAACATATTATTGTGATAATTCTGGTGCGATGGTATCGAATGGATGGATGGGATCCAATTATTTCTATCCAGATGGCAGACTGGCACGTGATACGTGGATCGATGGATATTATGTAAATGCAGATGGCATTTGGGTTCCGAATGCAACGGAGTGGCAATGGCGTCAAGATGGCAGCCACTGGATGTATAAAAATACTAAGAATAACGCATATGCGAAAAACTGCTGGATGGACGTGAGTGGTTCCTGGTATTATTTTGATCAAGATGGATATATGGTGACAAATACTAGAATAGGAAACTATTTTTGTGGAACTGATGGAAGAATGGCTACATCAAATGTAATTTATGGTGGATATTATTATCACATTAATAGCAGTGGTGTTATTGTCAGCTGTTCGAGAAGCTTATATGGTGTTGATGTCAGTCAATGGAATGGGGATGTGAATTTATCACAATATCAGAATGGGTTTGTGATTATTCGTGCTGGATATGGTTGGTCTACAGATCAGGAAGATACATATTTTAGAAAGAATATAGCAAAGTGTAATGCGTATGGAATTCCGTATGGTGTGTATTGGTATTCTTATGCTACGGATGTAAATCTTGCAAAACAGGAAGCAAATACTTTTATACAGATTTTAAGAAATTCTGGTGCAAATCCTACGCTTGGCGTATGGATGGATGTGGAAAGTGATCCATATAAAGAAGCAAGAATGACTTGGAATCATGCTTCCCTAGATCCAATTGTTAAGACATTTTGTGATACCATTCAATCGAGTGGATATAGAGCGGGTGTATATGCAAACTACAACGATTTTGAAAACAATATTTCCACTGGTTATCTAAAATGGGTTGCACATTGGGGAGAAACCAATGATGGAACTTTGCAGAAAGATTTATCGAATTATGGTGCAGCAATCCATCAGTATACTAGTCGAGGAATTGATAAAAATATTATCTATGATATGGGGTATTTTGATTGATTGACTATTGTACAAAAAGATTGTTTATGCTATTCTATTAACGCACTTTCTTTATGCACGTATAGAGGCATAAGGCAGAAGGGAGAATGAACTATGAAACAAGGAATTCATCCAAATTATTACAAGACTAAGGTTGTATGTACATCATGTGGTGCAGAATTTGAAACAGGTTCTGTATTAAAGGAAATCAAGGTAGATACATGTTCTAACTGCCATCCTTTCTACACAGGTAGACAGAGATTCGCTGCAGCTGCAGGTCAGGTAGAAAAGTTCAATAAGAAATACGGACTTAAGTAAGAATAATGACTTGGGATTTTATCTCAAGTCTTTTCTTTTGATTCATCAATTCTTAAGAAGAGTATTTAGAAGATATTGTGTCTGCCATGTTATAATTGCATGGAAATTGAGTTTTTTTACAAGCTAATGGAGGGTACAATTATGCCTGCAAAGAATTACAAATCATTAGAAGAGATTAAACAATATCTTTTGGAACAATCAAAAAAAGAAAATGAAATCAATGAAAAGGATGTCATTGATATAGCTACAAAAAATCATCTTAGTGAAGATGAAGAAGAAGATTTATTTAACTGGATTCAGGAAAATGATGAAATCTTAATGTCAGGTGAAGGTGAAGAAGATGAGTTAGATGAAGAGGATGAGGACGAAGATGAAGACGAGGAGGAAAACGATTCTGAAGAAACTTCATCTCAAGTAGATCGTAAGAAATCATTTGATTCAATGAAAGCATATCTTCAGGAAATTGGAGCTGTTGATCGTTTGACACCAGAAGAAGAAATTGAAATTGGAAGAAGAGCTGCACAGGGTGATCCTGAAGCTAAGGAAATCATGATCAATGCGAATCTTAGATTAGTTGTTGCGATGGCGAGAAAGTTCTTGAATCGTGGATTGTCGTATCAGGATTTGATTCAGGAAGGAAATATTGGATTGATGAGAGCTGTAGAGAAGTTTGATCCAGATAAAGGATTCCGTTTTTCTACATATGCAACGTGGTGGATTCGTCAGTCTTTAACGCGTGCTATTGCTGATCAGTCAAGAGATATTCGTATTCCAGTACACACAACAGAACAAATCTATAAAATCAAAAAGATTCAACGTGAATTATTCCAGGAATTCAATCGTGAACCAACGCCGGAAGAAATCGCTGAAAAAATTCCTGGCATGGATGCAGCAAAAGTAACAGATTTATTGTCTGTATCACAGGATACAATTTCTTTAGAATCTCCTACAGGAGATGAAGAAGATAGTACTTTAGGTGATTTTATCAAGGATGATTCTATTAAAGGCCCAGAAGATGTATTTAAGAGTGAAGCTTTGAAAGATCAGATTGATAAAGTGTTGAAAGAATTACCTGAAAGAGAAGAAGCAATTGTTCGTATGCGTTTTGGGTTAGATGGCACAGGAACAGTGAAAACTTTAGATGAAGTTGGTAAAATATATGGGATTACTAAGGAAAGAGTCCGTCAGATTGAGAATAAAGCGATGAGAAGATTGAAAATGATCATCAAGACAAAAGAAGAATATACGGACTTAGATGAGGAGTGAGGAATGGACGCAGTAAGGGAAAAACTAATTGAATTAGAGAAACAATATAATGAAATCAGTGATCAGCTGATTAGTGATGAAGTCATTTCGAATCCTAGAAAGATTACAAAGCTTTCTAAGGAACAGGCACAGTTGAGTGGTTCTGTAGAAGCCTGGCATGAATTACAGGAATTTGATTCTAGAATCATGCAGGCAGAAGAAATGCTTGCAGAAGAAGATCCTGAAATGAAGGAAATGGCACAGATTGAATTGGATGAATGTGTTCCTGAAAGAGAAGCACTTTTAGAGAAGATTCAGAAGATGTTGATTCCTAGAGATCCTGAAGATGGCAATGATGTCATTATGGAAATCAGAGGTGGTGCTGGAGGAGATGAAGGCAACATCTTTGCGGGTGACTTGTATCGTATGTATACAAGATATGCGGAAAGCCAGAGCTGGAAAGTACAGGTTATGGAAGCTTCTGTTTCTGAAGCTGGTGGCTTTTCTCAGATTGTATTCTCTATCAAGGGTACAGATGTGTATAAGGCATTGAAATGGGAATCTGGTGTACATAGAGTACAGAGAGTTCCTAAGACAGAGACACAGGGTAGAATTCATACTTCTACTGCAACGGTTTTGTGTCAGCCTGAAATTGAAGAAGAAGATTTTGAACTGGATATGAATGATCTGACATTTGAAACGCATAGAGCGAGTGGTGCCGGTGGTCAGCATATCAATAAGACAGATAGTGCCGTTAGAATTGTGCATATTCCTACAGGTATTACTGTTAACTGCCAGGAAGGCAGATCTCAGATTGAAAATAGAGAAACTGCAATTCGTATCATTCGTGCTAGAGTATATGAAGAAATGCAGAAGGAAAAAGAAGAAGCTGCTGGCAAGGAAAGAAGAGCGAAAATCGGTACAGGTGATCGAAGTGAAAAGATCAGAACATACAACTATCCTCAGAACCGTGTAACGGATCATAGAATTCATTTTTCTGTAAACCATTTGGATCAGATTATGGAAGGCAAGCTGCAGGAAGTGATTGATGCTTTACAGGCAGAAGAAGAAAGAAGAAAGTTAGAGGTTTCTGAATGACAACTTTCTCTAGTATTGTTAGAAAATATGAGAAGCTTTGTGACAACAAGGATATTCCTTGTGAAACTGTGATGGCGTATTTAACAGAATTGTCACAGAGAGAAAGATATGATTTATATCTGCATTATGAAGATGAAATGCCAGAAGCCTTGGAAAAGGAATTTGAAGCTGGTATGGATAGAATCTTGCATTATGAACCAATGGAACATGTTCTTGGATATTCCTGGTTTTATGGATACAAGATGATTGTGAATGAAGATGTATTGATTCCTCGTCCTGAAACGGAAGAATTATGTGCAAATATTCTTGCGAGAATGGATGAGTGGTTTGTGGATAATCAATCGATTGCATGTGCGGATGTTGGTACTGGAAGTGGTGCGATTGCGATTGTATTGGCTAAGGAAGAATCTAAAGTCCATATGATGGCTACGGATATCAGTGAAGAAGCTGTTGTAACTGCGAAAAAGAATGCAGAGAACAATGAAGCTGACATTGATTTTGTGACTGGTGATATGTTGCAGCCTTTGATTGAAAAAGGTATCAAGCTGGATGTATTGGTATCTAATCCTCCATATATTCCTCAAGAAGAAGTAATGGAAAAGAGTGTTGTTGATTTTGAACCTCATGTTGCTTTGTTTGGCGGGGAAGATGGATTGAAGTTCTATCGTGAAATCTTTAAGAACTGTAAGAAAGTTTTGAAAGAAAAAGCATTCATGGCTTTTGAAATGGGCTGGGATCAAAGAGAAAGAATGTCTAAGCTTGTTGAGGAAATGCTTCCTGGATGTGAGTATGAAATACTGAAAGACATGAATGGCAAAGATAGAATGTTGTTTGTGTATTTTAAGTGAGCAATCTGATTTTAATTAAATTGAACGAGTTATTGAAAAAGTATTGTTTGAATTTTTATATAATAGACAACATTAATTTATGTACTAAATAGTTTATTATTTAAAAATGTTATCTGAAGTCACAAAAGAATAATGGAGGAATAATGGGAAAAGTAAGAAATAAGAGGTTAGATATAATAAAAGCATTAGGAATTTTATTGGTTACTCTTGGTCATACTGGAATTGAACCAGCAAGTAGCTTTGTTAATCTTTTTCATGTTGGTGTTTTTTTTGCTATTTCTGGAATACTCTTTAAAGAAAACTATACTGATTCATTCAGTAATTTACTTGATTGTATACTTAAAAAAATAAAAACATTATATATTCCCTTTGTTTTATATAATATCGTTTTTCTGTTTTTTAGGAATTCTTTCATTCTTTTAGGTATTTTAGAAGGAACTATGTTGACTTATCGAGAAATCTTAGTACAAATATCTAAGATTCTCACAATGACAGCAGGTGAACAGTTACTTGGACCGTGTTGGTTTATTAGAGCTTTATTTTTACTGGAAATTTCGTTTTCTGTTATCGACTTTATCTCTAAATTGATATTTAAAAAGTATAGTCGACAGATTAGAGTGATTATATCAATAATACTATTGATATTTGGTTATCTTATTAATGTGAAATCACCTCTTCTTCCATCCTGGTTATTAAGTAATCCATTAAATGTTGGAACAGTTTTTTCGAGTTGGAGTATATTTGTTTTTGGACATGAATTATATTATTGTTATAAGAATAATTTTGAGGTATTTAAAGATAAGATAAATTATAAATATTCTGATTTTTTCTCTGCGGGAATATGTTTCTTTTTATTAATAATTTTGAATTCTTTTGGGAAAGTATCCTATGCAGATAATATGTATCCAAATATTCTATTTTTTCTCGTAGCATGCTTTTTGGGATTTGGTTTTTTATATGGAATTGCGGGAATAATATTGAAACTAAACTGTAAATTAACTGTATTTTTTGTGTGGCTTGGAAGGGTTACGTTAGAGGTATTGTTAATGCATCTTTCAGGTTTTAAATTAGTAACAGTACTTTATGCTCAATTACGTGGTTTGCCAAAATCAGTGTGGAAAGCATTTCCGCAAGCAGACACTTCAATATGGTTTGCTTATTTTTTTGGTGGTTTGTTATTTTCAGTTTGTTTTTCTTTTAGTAAGAGAAAAATTATTGGTTTTATCAAAAATAAATTTGGTAAGAAAAAATATATTGTATTGCTTCTTTTTGCTAGTTTATTGTTTTTATTACCGAGAACAGCGACCACAATTTCCTCTAAAGTGAATTCTGATTTTGATTATTATCTGGTATTTGATGAACAGTATTATCTTGAACATAATGATGATTTGAGAAAAGTATATGGGGATAACCCAGATTATAATACAATTTTATCTCATTTTATTGAATATGGTATGGATGAAGGAAGGCAGGCATCTGACAATTTTGACCCATATTATTACCAAGCTGAATACTTAGATTTAAAAGAACAATTTGGATCAAACATGCGTCTGTATTATGAGCATTATATGAAATATGGATATAATGAAGGAAGAACAGGTGCTCGAGCAGAAGAAATCACTTATGATGCACAAATTGCAATCTCACTAGAAAATAATAAATTAATCAATGTTTCCATAAATTCATTGTTTGAAAATAAGGGAACATATGAATTGTTAGCGATGGATCCTTATCAGAGTGATTTATCTTATGGGGTGGTTGTAAAGGATAATATTGTTTTGCCAATAAAAGATTTTAAACTGAATTTAACAGATATAAACGAAAAATATGTGTTGGTAAAAAAAGAAAATGGACAATATGTTCAAGCTTCAAATTTTGCATATATATCCAATATTGAATATGGTTTTAAAAACGTGGATCGTACTTTTGAAGCAAATAATAAAAAAGGACTTCAAATGTCTGCAGGAATGTTTGAGGATGCAGAAAATCTTGGTGTAGAACATATATTCACAAATGTTATTCTTTCATTGGTTATGCAAGAAAATGATGCAAATGATGCTATTGTTATGGATTATAAAGGAAAAAAATATTATTTTAATTCTGCTGAAATTCACAAATTAGATAGTTATTTTTCAGAATTATACAAAAAGAAGATTGTTGTGACAGTAGGAATTATTACATATTTCAATGAAAAATTACCTTCTATTTATTATCCCGCAGCTTTTGAAGAAAATTCAGCATCTTTTTTTGCGTTAAACACTTCTACCAAAGAAGGTGCGGAATTTGTAGAGGCTTTTATCACTTTTATATCAGAACGTTATGATGGAAGCAATGAAGAATATGGGTTGATAAGTAATTGGGTAATAGGTAATGAAGTAAATGAAAGTGGAACATACAACTATATGGGCGAGAAACCACTGGGTGAATATCTTGATGAATATACAAGAACATTTCGAATTTTACATAATATTATTAAATCTAATATTCCTGGGGCTAATGTATATGTTCCATTGGAACCTTGGTGGGGAATTTCAAGTAATGACCTGACATATGGTGGACGTGAATTTTTAACCTCCTTTGCAAAAAAAATGAATGAAGAAGGTGATGTTAATTGGGGCTTAGCATATCATGCATATTCTTATCCATTGAGTGATCCAAAGGTACTAAATGATGATCAAAGAACAATTGATGAAACTGGTAAATTAACATTGGATGGATACTTTACTACAGAGAATGAAAATACAATAACAATCACTATGAAAAATATTGATGTGCTGATTGAGTATATGCATAAAAAAGAAATGTTGACTTCAGATGGAAAAGTAAGATCAATCATATTGTCTGAACAAGGATACACATCAAACTCAAATGTATATGGTAAGTGTGAAGCACAACAAGCAGCTTCCATGCTATATGCATATTATAAAGCAGAATCATTATCTGATATTGATGCATTTATTTACTTTTTACAGAAGGATGATAAAAATGCTTCGTTAGGTAATTCGTATTATCAGTTTGGTTTACAGTCACAAGAAAATGATGAAGAAATTCATAAAAAATTATCATACAGAATTTTTAAATGTATGGATAAAGAAAATTCGTTAATAAATTTATCTTATTTTACAACAATTTTGGGAATTGATAGTTGGGATAGTATTATTCCTAATATTAATAGTGTTAATTTTAATAAAACGGATAATGATGAGGAGTTAGAACTAAAAGACATATCATATGGAAACATTAATATAATTCCAAATCAAAAATATACAGGTGAAGAAATTCTTCCGGAAATTTGGGTTGAATTTGAAGGAAATCCACTTATAAATGACGTTGATTATGATGTTGTCTATTTGGATAATATTGATTCTGGAAATGCTAAAGTAGTTGTTGTTGGTTTGGGAGAATACTCTGGAATTTTGACTAGTAGCTTTCATATAACGGACAATTAATATTATAATATTGATAATCTAAGCAAAAATCTGATGGTAAAGTTTTAGATTCTCTAAATAATCCATGATAGTTGGGATATGTAACCAACATATATGAAAGAGTGGAAAGACGATGAAAAAGAATGGGAATAGACAATTATTTGATAAAAAGTGGTATGAACAACATTATCCTGAGTCAAGGAAATATTCAGAAAATAGTTATCAACATTATGTTAATGTAGGCTGGAAAAAAGGATATGATCCAAGTCCATATTTTTCAACAGAACAATATTTAAAGAAAAATCCTGATGTAAAAAATAGTAGAAAGTGCCCATTAATACATTATTTAAGTGATGGAGAAAAAGAAGGCCGTGCTGTTGATTATTCTCTAGAATATTATGCTGATTTGGCAAGTGAAAAAAAACTTTATGATGAAGTTTATTATAAACAACAAGTACAAAGTAAAATAACTATAAATAATTATTTTGTCCATTATGTAGAAAAAGGATATAAAGAAGGTTATAATCCATCACCTAATTTTTCTACTAATAGATATCTGAAAGTGAATTCTGATATAGGAAAAGATGTTTGCCCATTATTACATTATTTGATTTATGGAGAGGATGAAGGTAGAAAACCATTTAAAGTTGATCCTCAATTAGAAGGAATTTATTCTAAAAGAAATGAAATGATTCTTCCACGAAAAAAAAATAGATTAAAATATTATAATATAATTAAAAAAAATAAAAATAAAAAATTTCTAGTTGTTTTACATTTTTTCTATTACACATCTTGGATAGAAATCCAATCTTATTTAGAAAACTTATCTCCTTATAATTATGACCTATATATAACATATATAGAAGGGCAAGCATGGGAAGAATATCATCAGAAAATTCAATTATTTAAACCAGATACAGTATTTATTAAGGTTGAAAATGTTGGCTTTGACATTGCCTCTTATATTGAGGTTCTAAATATGGTTGATTTATCAAGTTATAAAGCAGTATTCAAAATACAAACCAAAGGAACCTATAATAGAGCAGAAATAGTTAATGGTAAATACTATCAAGATGGAGACTGGTTTACAAATTTGTTTGATGCAATTTTGGGACCAGAAAATGTTCACAAAACAATTTCTTTGATGGACAATAATAAAATTGGAATGGTTGGAGCGAAAAATTTAATTGTTACAGATTTGCCATACTTACGTTCATATTTAACTAGGCAGTTGAAATTGATAAAGGTTGACGTGCCTGAAAATTATTCTTTTGTAGCTGGCACTTGTTTTTGTGTAAGAGCTGAAATTGCAAATGAATTTAAAAAATTAAATTATAATTCATCTATTTTTTGTGATTCTATTAGAGGCTCATTTTCTATGGCTCATGCATTCGAAAGATATCTTGGCTTTTTTGTTCAACTTCAAGGTTATTCTATTTACGGAATAGATGTTGATCAAGCAAGACAAAATAAGTGGAAAGAATTAGAAAAATCATTAGCAAAATATAGTGGTTTGAGATTGTTAAATGACAACAGGGTATTATTGTCCGATGATTGTATTGTTAGAAATTTAGACACTAGAATAGTTCGAGATTATCAAATAGAATCAATTGAGTTAGATGAATTAAAAGCTATTAGAAAAGGGAATGTTAATTATATTTATGAACTTGCACCATATAAATACTTAACTGACAATAATAAATATTATTCTGAATATATTAATTATTGTCGATTGAATCGAAGAAATGATTTCTATGATTATAGTGAATCTGAATTTAATAAATTAGACGATACATTTTTTATAAATCAATTTTGGCATTTATATTCGGAATTTAATGCTAAAAACTATAATGATTCAAAAAGATTGATTGTAGTAGATAAAGAAACAAATTATATTCTTGATGGATTGCATAGAGCATCAATTTTGTATCATGAATTTGGTGGAAATTATAAAATAAATGTATTAATGATACACTATGGTAATTACGATTGTTCCTCTGCAATACCATACACTAATAAGTTGAGAAATACTAAAACACGAAAATATGAGCATTTAGATTAAAGGTGATTAAGTTATGAAAATAGATATTATAGTCCCAGTATATAATGGATATGATGATGTTATAAAATGTTATAACAGTTTGAAAAAACATACTGATTTTGATTTATGTAGAGTCATTTTTATTGATGATAATAGCCCAGATAAAAGGATTTTACCATTACTTAAATCTTTTGAAGATAATGAGAATGTGATTGTTAAACATAATGTCGTCAATCAAGGTTTTTCTGCAAATGTGAATATTGGTATGCAAATGTCAGAAGAAAATGATGTTATTTTATTAAATTCTGATACAGTAGTTACTTCAAGATGGGTTGAAAAAATTAAAGAGGCAGCATATTCTTCTGAAGAAATTGCAACAGTAACACCATTGAGTAATGCTGCTACACTTTGTTCATATCCGAATTTTTGTGAGGATAATAAAATTCCTGATGGAATGACAATCGATAGTTTAGCTGAATTAATTGAAGCGGTAAGTTTAAAAAAATATCCAAGAATTACAGTCGCTGTTGGTTTTTGTATGTTTATAAAACGAAAAGTAATCAATGAAGTTGGATTATTTGATGCGAAGACGTTTGGACGAGGATATGGCGAAGAAAACGATTTTTGTAATCGCGCAGAACAAATTGGATACATACATGTTATGGCAGATAATACTTTTGTTTATCACAAAGGGACCGCTTCATTTGATACAGAAGAAAAAAAGCAGCTCATTGAAGCACATAATAAGATATTATTCGAAAGATATCCAGAACAAATGATTGCTAATTCAAAATATTGTATAGATAATCCGGATCAATATATAAGAGATAACATCAATATTTATAGATTATTGCATAATGGAAGACAAACAGTTTTGTATCTGATTCATGCTGATTTTAGAGATGATTGTCCTGAAAGGCATGGTGGAACACAATATCATGTAAAAGATTTAACAAATGGTTGTAAGTTTGAAAAAAATATAATAGTTGCTGCACGTGAAAGTGAATATCTTAATGTGACTATATATGTTGATGACAAAACACAAGATTTTAAATTCTATATTGGAAAATATGATGGATTCCAAAAAATCAATGATAGGGAAATTTATAAAGTATTGAAAAATATTTTAATTGGTTTTCATGTAGATCTTATTCATGTCCACCATGTTCAGAGACTTTCTTTAGATATTTTTCAATTGGCACAACAATTAAATATTCCAATAATAATGACGTTGCATGACTTTTATATGATTTGTCCTACTTGCAAGGGTGTTGATTCTGATGGAATTTTTTGTGATTTTGTTGATGAAACAAAATGTGACAATTGCTTGCAGTGTAAAAGAATGATAGCACCTACAGTAAATTGGATTAAAAAGTGGAGAAAAGAAGCATATGAGGCATTAAAAATATGTGAATATTTAATTACTCCATCTGAGAATTGTAAAAATTATTTTCTTAAAATTTATCCTCAACTAAAAGAAAAAATAAAAGTTATATCGCATGGAATAGATATTACAATTGAATTAAATGATTCTTTTGATTGTATAAAGTCAGAAAATATTGTAACAGACAAAATGCATTCTTTTGTTGATTGCTGTCTTAACAAAGAAGCTGGAATAAATCGTATAGCTGGATGGGCTTTTATTGAAGATACAGATTCTAATGACTATGAATTTTCCATTAAAATTTTGTGTGATGGTAAAATAAACTACTACAAGTGTGAAAAAATCGAACGTGTTGATATTTCAAATGGATTTAATAATAAAAAATATTTATATTCTGGTTATGAAGCAACTGTGCCTTATGCCAAATATAAAGGGAAAAAAATCGAAATTACTATAATTATTATGTATAAGGGTAAAGCATATACTAATAATGAAAAGTATGTTTTTAAAGTTCAAGACTACCTTCCAAAATCAAAACTAAATGTTGGTTTTATTGGTGGTGTTACTGTTGAAAAAGGAACTACAATTATTAGAGATTTAATACAAAATTCAAGTAATGATATTTGCTGGTATCAATTTGGTGAGATAGGAGATGAAAAATTATTAAAACTTGATGCACCAAATTTTATTAAAACAGGAAAATATGATAGAGATGATATTGAAATTCTTCTAGATGGATATGGTATAGATGTAGTTTGCATTTTAAGTTGTTGGCCAGAAACTTTCTGTTATACTCTTTCGGAAGCTCTTGCGTCAAAAAAACCAGTTATAGGTGTCGATTTTGGAGCTGTTGGAGAAAGGATATCAGATAAATATGGATGGCTAGTTTCTGTTGAGCATTCAAGTGAAGAAATTCGAGGAATATTGAAAGAAGTATTAAATAATCGTGAAATATTGGAAAATAAACAGCGAAATATTAGTGAAATTATTCTCAAAACAACTGAACAGATGTGCGTAGAATATATAAATCTATATAATCAGTTTAAATTAAAAAAACACAATGTTGAAGATATTGTAGATTATGAATATATTTTGCAAGCATTAAAGGACTCGTGTACAAATGCAAGAGAACTAACAATGAAGAAGAAAATAGAAGAACTCAATAGAAAATGTTCTAAACTAGAATTTGAGATTAATGATATTAATTCCACTAAATCTGTAAAGTTTGCAAAAAATGTGAGAAAAATATTAATTGGGAAATAAGTGTAAAGTGTATGAATGAAAAAAACTCAATTGAAGTAAGAAATCTGTCTAAAAGCTTTAAAATGCAATATGATAAAGCAAGGACGCTTAAGGAACTTTTTATAAGACATAATGGCAACAAAACAACTGTGCATGAAGTTTTAAAAAATATCAGTATTGACATTCACAAAGGTGAAACAGTTGCTTTAATAGGTACCAATGGTTCTGGTAAATCAACGCTTTTGAAATTAATGACGAAAATTATTTATCCAACAAGTGGTACATTAGAAACAAATGGAAAATTAACTTCTTTGCTCGAATTAGGTGCAGGATTTCATCCAGATTTTACTGGACGTGAAAATATCTATTTTAATGCTGCAATTTTTGGATTGAATGAAGAACAGATTGCTGAGCGAATTGATACAATAATTAATTTTTCCGAACTTGGAAAAGCAATTGATGAGCCCATCAGAACATATAGCTCAGGCATGTACATGCGTTTAGCATTCTCAATTGCAATAAATGTTGATGCTGAAATTTTGCTGATTGATGAAATATTGGCTGTTGGAGACCAACATTTTCAAGATAAGTGTTATGCAAAATTAGAAGAACTCAAAAGAAGTGATATGACAATTGTAATTGTGTCACACAGTTTAGAAGTTGTGAAAAAGTTGTGTGATAGATGCATTTGGATATATAATGGTAAAATTCGCGAAGACGGTGATCCAATTTACGTAATTAGCGAATATTTAAAGCAAATATCTTTAGATTACAAATTACAGAAAAAATTAGATGTTGAAAGTGGTTTAGATGATTATAAGGGAATTATAAATATAGAATCTCCAAAAAGTTTCAGTAGATTCTATGGAGAAGAAACAATTATTAAAATTCAAGGATGGAAAATTTCAGATTGTACTGATGAAGTTTTTTCTATAAAAATTGGAGATAAAAAAATAGATGGAATTTCATATTTTCATCGAGGAGATGTATATAACCTTTATAACGAGCAATTTAACGGCGTTTTAGATGTAAATAAAATAGGTTGGCTTGCTAATATTAAACTTGGCGATTATAAAAATGAAATATCATCATGTGGAGAATTATCTATATCAGCTGTTATATGTGATTCACAAGGAAATGAAATTTGCCAAAAATCAATATCAATATTTGTTGAATAGGGAGGTTATTTATGATTTCTGAATTATATCAATATCGAGAATTGTTGAAAACAAGTATAAAAAAAGAAATTCGAGGAAAATATAAGGCTTCTTTTCTTGGAGTACTATGGTCATTTATCAATCCACTTCTTCAAGTACTTGTTTATGCAATTGTTTTCCCTTATATGATGCGTGATACAGGAGATGACTATATTATATACTTAGTTACGGGAATCTTGCCTTGGACTTTTTTTCAAACAGTAATAAATGAATGTGTTATAAGTGTTAAAAAAAATTCTGGCATTATAAAAAAAGTGTATTTTCCAAGAGTTATATTGCCCTTATCTTCTGCGATTAGTGGATTAATTAACTTTTTCATTTCGTGTTTGATTATTTTGTTTTTTTGCTTGATTTTTAAAGTTGGTTTTTCTTGGCATTTCCTATATGCAATTCCATTAGCAATTATTGAGTGTGTTCTAGCTTTGGGAATTGGGTTAGCACTTGGAGCAGTGGATGCATATGTTCAAGATTTAGAGTATATTGTTAATTTTATTTTAATGATGGCATTTTATGGATCACCAATTGTATATCAAATGAGTCTTTTTGAATCCAACACATTATTTTTGAAGATAATTCAATTAAATCCTATGACGAAAATAATAATGGGGTATAGAGATGCTTTTTTATACCATGTTACTCCACCGTTAACTGACTTTATTTATGTGTCTGTAATTGCATGTATTGTATTAGTGCTAGGATATATGATTTTTAAGAAACTTGAAAAAGGATTTGCTGAACAATTTTAATATTCGTTGTATTAACAGACTCTTTAATATTGAAATTTCATTGGAGAAAGCGTATGTCTTTAAACTTTTCGTTTGATATCTTTAATTTATATAAAGTAGAACAGAATCTTGTTCTACTTCTTTCTGGTTGGTGCATTGATTCTCAAAAAGGTATTCCAACTGTTTATTTAGTGATTGATGATAGAAGTGTTCTGTTAGACTATGTACCAATGAATCGTGTTGATGTATGTGAGTCTTATAATTTAGATTCAGCTTTTTCTAAGTGTGGATTTAGAGTAAGAAAAGAATTAAGTTCGAATATACATTCATTTAAAGTAATTGCAGAGATAAATGGTGATAAGAAAACGTTAATTTCTAAAGAAGGAAGCACATTAAAGCAATTTATAAAAGAGTCCTCTATTGCGTGTGATATTGAAGAAGTTACAAAGAGTAAAGATTCTGGAATGTACCATTTTAGAGGATGGGCTTTTTCATTTAATAATACTTTAGTTAAGCATAAAATAGTAGATTCAAAAAATCATGAAATAGATGTGATTTTTAGAGATACTGTAAGAGAAGACATAAGTCCATTTTCTACTTCAGTAAAAGGGTTTGTTGGGTCTTTTCATTTTGAAGATAGTAAAGATTATTTTTTAGAATTAAGTTCAAATAATCAACAAATTAAGATATCTTTAGATGATTGTATTCGTTCTAATTCTCTTTCAATTGCTTCTTTTTTGAAAAAAATTAATTTTAGCAACATTCAAAAGGGAATTAGATATTTAAAAGAAAATGGTATTAGAAATACATTTGGATGGATCAAGAATTCCAATAATGCTGAGTACAAATATCAAAACTGGTTTGATCGTCATAAGGTAACAAAAGAAGAATTAAATAGACAAAAAACAGTATCTTTTGCATATTCACCATACATAAGTATTCTTGTTCCAACGTATAACACACCTTCTAAGTTATTGCGTGAGATGATTGATTCTGTGAGAAATCAATCATATGCAAATTGGCAATTATGTATTGCAGATGGAAGCAATCAAGCGGAAACAAAGAAAATCATTCAAGACTATGCATCAAAAGATGAAAGAATCAAAGTTTCTTGGCTATCTGAGAACTATGGTATCTCAGGAAATACTAATAAAGCATTAGAATTAGCAACTGGCGAATATACTGCTTTGTTTGATCATGATGATTTATTAGAACCTGATGCATTATTTGAAGTAGTTCAGTCATTACAAGATGTACAACATGATATTGTGTATACGGATGAAGACAAGTTGAATGAACAAACTGGGATGCTTATGGATCCAGGTTTGAAACCAGACTGGAGTCCTGATTTATTCCTTTCTCATAACTACATTACACATTTGTTTGTAGTAAAAACAGACATTATTAGAACTATTGGTGGATTCAGAAGTGAGTATGATGGTGCACAGGATTATGATTTGATGTTTAGATGCATTGAAAAATCCAAGGATATCTATCATTTGCCTAAGGTGTTATATCATTGGAGAATCCATGAGGGATCTACGGCTGGTGATCCAGAGAGCAAGACATATGCGTTTGAAGCAGGAAGAAAAGCTATCCAATCTCATTTAGATCGTATGGGAATTGAAGGAAATGCAATTACTTTAGGAAAACCTTTATGGGGATTATACCGTGTAGAATATGTGATGAAGGAAGAACCATTGGTTTCAATTATTATTCCTAACTATGAACATGAAGATGTATTGAAAACATGTATTGATTCTTTGTTCAATGTAAATACATATAAGAATTTTGAAATTATTGTTGTGGAAAACAATAGTAAAAGTAAATCTACGTTTGAATACTATGAACAAGTACAGAAAGAGCATGATAATGTTAGCGTTGTTACTTGGGAAGGTACGGAGTTTAATTTTTCTGCAATCAATAATTTTGGCGTGCAATATGCTAAAGGTGAATATATTCTGTTATTAAACAATGATACAGAAATGATTGAGCCTGATTCTTTAAGAGAACTTGCAAGCAATTGTATGCGTGATGAAGTTGGAATTGTTGGGGCAAAATTATTGTATGATGATGATTCTATCCAGCATGCTGGAGTAGTGATTGGATTTAGTGGATATGCAGGGCATGTATTTACAGGTATCATGAGTAAGTATGAGTATGGATATATGATGCGTGCTGCAATTACTTGTGATTATTCTGCGGTAACTGCTGCCTGTTTAATGACTAAAAAATCAATTTGGGAACAAGTGGGTGGATTAGATGAATCATTTAAAGTTGCATGCAATGATATTGATTACTGCCTGAAAGTGAGGGATTTAAATCAGCTTGTTGTGTATGATGCATTCTCTGTATGGCATCATTATGAATCTAAATCTAGAGGCTATGAAGATAACCAAGAGAAAAAAGCACGTTATGAAGACGAAGTAGCTAGATGGCAAAAGAAATGGGGTAAATATTTACCTAACAACGATCCATACTACAATAAAAACTTTGCGATAGAAAAAGGACCATATATCCTGGATTAATGAATATGAAATCTGAGAACTTTACATTAAAAAACTTTATTCAACTAGAAAATGGCATGTATTTTTTACATGCTTCTTTCTCTATGAAAGATCGTTTGTTTTCTTTAGTATTAAATGATTCTAAAGAAGGTATTTATGTGATTCAGACAGGGAAAGAACAATATGAATGCTTTTGCTATGCAAAATTAGATGAAAAAGAATTTTGTTTAAAAGCGGTTGTGGATCATCAGGAATCTATTCTTTTAGAAGATGAAATAACAATGTTATTAGATGCATCTTCCATCGCTTCAAATATCACATTTGTTTCATCTAATAATGGAATAACAGAAGTAAGAGGCTGGGCATTTACTTCAAATTTAGAGTTCCCTGAAATACAGGTAAAGAATATAACTGATAATAAAACAAGTGAATTTTCACTTCGAAACACTAAATTTCAGGAATTGATTGATGATTCCATTCTTTCAAAAGACCAGATGTATGGCTTTGCGCTTTCTTTTATCAAAGAAGAAGGAAAAGATTATTCTATTGAATTGAGAAATGGTAATAACACTAAATCGCTGCCACTTACATCTTTTTTCTCTGAGAGAAACGAAACGAAAAAACTATCAATAGGAACTGCACTGAAAAGAATCAGTCCAAAAATGATGAAACGATTCTTTGAATATTTAAAAGAAAATGGAATCAAGGAAACGGTTTATAAGATCTTATTTGGAATGCAGGAAGAATTTGATTACGATGCGTGGTTTAGAAGAAATAGAATTTTGGATGAAGAATTAGAAAGACAAAAAAAGATTGTTTTTTCATATGCACCAAAAATCAGTATTTTAGTTCCAACATTTAATACACCAAAAGATTTATTGATTGAAATGATTGAATCCGTAAGAAATCAGTCATATGCAAATTGGCAGTTATGTATTGCGGATGGCAGTAATCAGGAAGAAACAAAAAATATACTCAAAGAGTATGTATCTAAAGATAATAGAATTGTAGTTTCCTGGCTGGATAAAAACTATGGTATTTCAGGAAATACAAATAAAGCTTTAGAACTTGCTGATGGTGAATATACTGCATTATTTGATCATGATGATGTATTAGAATTGAACGCTTTATATGAAGTGGTTTCTTCTTTGCAAGACGTACATCATGATATTGTGTACACAGATGAAGATAAGTTAAATGGAAAAACGCTTCAATATGAAGATCCAAACTTCAAATCTGACTACAATGAAGATTTGTTGTTGTCTCATAACTATATTACGCATTTCTTTGTGGTGAAAACAAATATTTTGCGTGAAGTAGGTGGATTCAATAGTGAATATGATGGGGCACAGGATTATGATGTGATATTGAAGTGTGTTGAAAAAACAAATGATATTCATCATATTGCTAAGATTCTTTATCATTGGAGAATGCATGAAGGATCAACTGCTTTAAATCCTGAAAGTAAGATGTATTGTTATATTGCGGGAGAAAAAGCAATTCAGCATCATTTAGATCGTATTGGTGTAAAAGCGAAAGTAGAAATGAGAAAGAAACCATATTGGGGTTTGTATCATGTGGAGTACTTGCTCGATGAAGATCCACTTGTTTCTATTGTGATTCCTAACTATGAACATGAAGATGTATTAAAAACATGTATTGATTCTTTATACAATGTGAATACATATAAAAACTTTGAAATTATTATTGTGGAAAACAATAGTAAGAAGAAATCTACATTTGATTATTATGAACAGGTGCAAGCTGATCATGAAAATGTAAAAGTTGTGACTTGGGAAGGAACAGAATTTAATTTCTCCGCAATCAATAACTTTGGTGCGAAATATGCCAAAGGACAATATCTATTATTTTTAAACAACGATACAAAAGTGATTGCTCCAGAAGCAATTCGTGAAATGGTTGGAACTTGTTCAAGAAAGAATGTTGGTATTGTTGGTTCGAAACTTTTATATCAAGACAATACAATTCAACATGCAGGTGTAGTGATTGGATTTATGGGATATGCTAGACATATCATGAATGATATTGAAGGCTTGAAGGATCCTGGATATATGATGCGTGCTCAAGTGAACTGTGATTATAGTGCAGTGACAGCGGCATGCATGATGACAAAGAAATCTTTGTTTGAAGAATTGCATGGATTTGATGAATCTTTTAAGGTTGCATGTAATGATATTGATTATTGCTTAAGAGTTAGAGAAAAAAATGATTTGGTTGTATTTAATTCTTTTGCGAAATTTTATCATTTTGAATCAAAATCAAGAGGTTATGAAAATAATCTTGAAAAAGTAAATCGATTTAATCGTGAAGTTGAAATCTGGCAAGATAGATGGAGAGATATCCTTGTAAATGGTGATCCATATTACAATGTAAACTTCAAAATTGAAAATGAACCATTTGAACTCAAGTGATTCTTAATAATTCTTCACTTTGTGAAATTTGGTATCTAATAGTGTGTGTGATAAAATAGACACAAGTAAGTAAAGGGCTTACTGTGTCTATTTTTTAGTTATGCAGAAATTTTATAGATGGATTAGTAAACATAGAGAGATCATTATGGCAATTGTCGATATTACAATTGTTATTTTCTCATATTGGTTTGCTTATTTTGTTAGAACAGATTTTGGTAAAGAAGTTATTCCTTTTGAACATCAGACATTATGGAAATATATGTACTGGCCAATCATTACGAATCTGGCTTCTATTTTGTTGTTCCAGTTGAATAAATCATTATGGATGTTTATTTCTGTGGATGAAGCTTTAAGAGTTTCGGTAGCAGTGTTTGTTGGCAACTTTGCATGGTGGCTTGGAATGCTTTTTGTAAAGATTCCATGGTATGTTAGAAGTGTACCTGTCATTGCGGGAATGCTCCAGCTTCTTTTAATGCTTGGCTTACGTTTGATGTATCGTGTTGTTAGAAGAGACTCTGCACAACGTCATAGAAGTCATCGTGCAGTGATTCTTGGTGCTGGTTCTGCAGGTGTTACCGCAATGAGAGAGATTACGTATAGTGATCTTTATGATACAAGAATCATTGGCTTTATTGACAAAAATAAACGGAAAGTTAAGAAGAGATTAAGTGGTGTTGTTGTATTAGGGACAGATGATGATATGCCTCGTATTGTAAAAAAATACAATATTGATACAGCATATATTGCTATTAAGAATATAACACAACAGGATCTTAGGGAAATGATTGAAAGATGTAGACAGATGAATCTGCGTACGAAAATTGTTTCCTTTGAGCTTCAGAATAATGTTGGAGAAAGAGCATCTGTTCGTAATGTTAATATCAATGACCTTCTTGGTAGAGGCGAATTGTATTTAAACAATGAGGAAATTGGTGGATATCTTACAGGCAAGACAATTATGGTGACTGGTGCTGGTGGCTCTATTGGTTCTGAACTTGTTAGACAGATTATGCAGTTTACACCAAAAAGACTTGTGTTGTTAGATATTTATGAAAATAACATGTATGATTTGCAACAGGAAATCAACATTGAAAGAAGACGTGGTCATGATCAGAATGTAACGGATGTTATATGTTTGATTGGTTCTGTGAGAGATAAAAAACGTGTGGATGAAATTATGAAGAAATATCATCCGAATGTTGTATTCCATGCAGCAGCACATAAGCATGTACCACTTGTTGAAAGCAGTCCACTAGAAGCTATTAAAAACAATGTTCTTGGAACAAAGAATGTTGTGGAATGTTGTATTACCAACTATGTGGATAAGTTTGTGATGATTTCTACGGATAAGGCTGTGCGTACAACAAATGTTATGGGTGCAACGAAGAGAATGTGTGAACTTATTGTGGAAGGCTATAAGAACAATGGTGTTACGAAATTATGTGCCGTACGATTTGGTAATGTTCTTGGATCTAATGGCTCTGTTATTCCTTTATTTGAAAAGCAGATTGAAACGGGTGGTCCTGTTACAGTTACAGATCCAAATATCATTCGTTATTTTATGACAATTCCAGAAGCTGCACAGCTTGTTTTACAGGCTGGTTCTTATGCAAAGACTGGTGAAATCTTTATTCTGGATATGGGTAAACCAGTAAAGATTGTTGATCTTGCGAGAAACCTGATCCAGTTATCAGGTTTAATTCCTGATGAAGATATCAAGATTGAATTTACAGGATTAAGACCTGGTGAAAAACTTTATGAAGAGTTATTGGTGGATCCTAAGAATTCTACGAAAACAGCGAATAATTTGATTTTTGTTGCGGAACCTGAAGATATTACTATGGATGAAGTGAATACAAAAATTAATGCCTTACAACAGTTAGTATCTGATAATAATGCTGATAACCAAAAGATCATTGAAGTTATTACGAAAAAATAAACGGAGAAGTTAACTGCTTCTTCGTTTTGTACAAAAGGAGAAATATGAATACACATCGGTATACTTGGAAAAAGTTAGTCAAAGTTGAAATTGTTTTTTGTGTATTATTATGTGTTTTTAGTTTGCCATATAGAAAATATAGAGATATGGGGTATCAGTATGAGGACATTGCTTCTAAAGTTGCAGTATTCAATGAAGAAAAAAAGAATTCAATTGATGTCGCTTTTTTGGGAGATAGTCAAGGCTGGGCAACATATGATCCTCTGCAATTCTATACTGATCATGGTTTTACTTCCTATAATGCATGTACACCAGGACAGTTTCCGTATGATGCTTATGTGATGTTGAAAAATGTTTTTCATAAGCAAAAGCCTAAACTTGTGGTGATGGATGTAAATATGATTTATACGCCATTGAATGTTTTAAAATTGGGGATGCTTAATCTATTTCCAATATTTCATTATCATAATGCTTGGCTGTTTGAGGAAAAGGTTGACTATAGAGCTGATCGAAAAGGTTTTAATGGCTCTGATCAGGTTACGCCATATCAGGTGGATCATGCATATATGAAAAGAGAGCTATCTGAAAAAATGCCGGCTGATTCTCAAATTTACCTGGATAAGATTTATCAGTTCTGTAAAAGACAAAATAGTCAGTTGTTACTGGTAAATACAATTTCTCCTCTCGTTTGGACAAATGGAAGACATGAAATCATACAGACATGGTGTGATGAGAATGGTGTGAATTATGTTGATTATAATCAATCTGAGCTTTTAGATAAAATTGATTTTGATTTCAGTAATGATTTAAGAGATTACGGGGAACATGTGAATATTCATGGCTCTAAAAAGATTTGTGAGAATCTTGGTGATTATATTCAAAAAAACTATGCATTAGAAGATCATAGAAAGGATAGCTCGTATCAGGAATGGAATGCATTAGCACAAGATGCGAGTGAATATGATTAAGTATGACATTTTCTTATAATTCAATATTGTTCTATCTTGGATTTGTTCCAATGATTATGATTCTTTATTCTTTATTTCCCCGGAAATATAGATGGATGACATTGTTATTCGCTAACTACGCATTTTTCTTTGTATGGTCAAAGAAATTGATTGTTTATAATTTAGTTACGACTTTGATTACGTATTTGTTTGGGAAAAAGTTATCTTCAATGAAGAAAGCTCCAATAAATGTAGATCGTAAGAAATTCAAAAAACAGAAGAAAACAATTCTTACAATCAGTGTACTTATTAATTTGTTTGTGCTAATTGCCTTGAAATATACAAACTTCATAGGTTCTACAATTTTTAGCTCCTCTTTTACAGCATTGAGTATTGTTGCACCAATTGGTATCAGCTATTACACGCTGCAGAATATTTCATATCTAGTAGATGTATCAAACAAAAAGATTGAACCAGCGCATTCATTCTTTGATTTATCTTTATATAACAGTTTCTTTTTAACAATCATGGAAGGTCCAATTACTAGATTTTCAGATATGATTGATCAATTAAAATCAGGCAATCCAATTACGCCAGAGAATTTTACATTTGGTGTTGAAAGAATCACATGGGGATTATTTCAAAAGATGATTATTGCAGATCACTTGAGTGGTGTTGTGAATACATTGTTTGCGAATTACAAGACAAGTGGTGCATTGAGTTTGCTGGCTGCAGTATTATGTACGATTCAATTGTATATGGATTTTAAAGGTACGATTGATATTGCATTAGGTGTTGGAAAAATCTTTGGTATTACGATTGCAGAAAACTTTAGGCAGCCATTTTTTGCGAAGAATGCTGGTGATTTCTGGAGAAGATGGCATATTACTTTAGGTGCTTTTTTGAGAGACTATGTATTTTATCCAGTATCTTTAAGTAAACCAATTCAAAAATTAACAAAATGGTGTAAGAATCATCTTGGAAATATGGTTGCTAGATATGTTGGTCCATTGATTGCTTTATTCTGTGTATGGATCTGTAATGGTTTCTGGCATGGACCGTATTGGACATATGTTCTGTATGGGATGTATTACTTTGTTCTCATGGTACTTGAATTATTTTTGGAAAAACCATTTGAGAAGTGGTGTATGGAACATCATTTGGATGTGAATGGCTGGGGGATTCGAACATTTCGATTTATTAAGTTATTTATCGTTGTGATTATTGGTGAAATGTTCTTTAGAGCTCCTACATTTACTGATGGATGGACAATGCTTGTGAGTATGTTTACAAACTTTAATACCAATGAAATGATACAAGTATTTCCAACACTTGGTTTAACAAATCGAGAATGGATTTCTGTCATTGTTTCTTTTGGTGTTGTAATCGTTGTATCTGTACTGAAGGAAAAGAATATATCGATTCATGGTTTACTGGATCAATGCCCATCTGCAGTACGATGGGGTGTACTTTATGCTTTGATTTTTGCAGTCATCTTATTTGGGGCGTATGGTCCTGGATATGATGAAGTTGCGATGATGTATGCGGGATTTTGAATTATGAAAAATGTATTAGAATGGCTTGAAAATAAAACAGAACAAGAAAAAAAGAGAATTGCATTTATAGATCCTAAAGATGAAATATCTTTTAAAGAATTGGAACAAAATGCAAAATGTATCGGCACATATGTTTCGTATATGTGTGATGTTAGAAGTGCTGTTGGCTTCTATATGGAAAAGAATATTGAGGCGGTATGTGGTATGCTTGGTGCCGTCTATGGAGGTTGTCTGTATTCATTTTTGGATACAAGACAGCCAGAAAGCAGGATGCATCAAATCATCTCTGTATTACAGCCTGCATTGATTTTGACAGATGAAGAGCATCTAGAAGAAGCACATAAGTTGTTTCCTGCAATTCATGTAGAAGTCATTGCGGACATCCTTTTTGAAAAGAAGATGGATCAGGAACGACTAGATGCCATTAGAGAACAGGCACTGGATATGGATCCACTGTATGTTAACTTTACATCTGGTTCTACGGGTGTACCGAAGGGTGTTACGGTCTGTCATAGGAATGTGATTGATTTTATTGAAGTATTTGTTAAAACAACCGGCATTCAACAGAGTGATATTTTAGGAAATCAGGCACCATTTGATTTTGATGTATCTGTGAAAGATATTTATAGTGGAATATGTACTGGTGCAAGTGTTGTCATCATTCCTAGAGAATACTTCTCAAATCCTACGGTATTAATGGATTATTTGAGTGCACAAAGATGTACTGTTCTGATCTGGGCAGTGAGTGCGATGTGCTTTGTATCTATTATGAATGGTCTGCAGTATAAGACACCAGTTAGTGTAAGACTTGTTATGTTCTCTGGAGAAGTGATGCCAATTAAGCAGCTGAACAAATGGACAAAGGCATTACCTTTTACAACATTTGTGAATTTATATGGACCTACAGAAATTACATGTAACTGTACATATGAAATTCTTGAAACAAGAGAATATGAACTAGATGAAGTGCTTCCGATTGGAAAAGCATTTGATAATGAAAAAGTATTCCTTCTGGATGAAAATGATGCATTGATTCAAGTACCGGATCAAGAAGGAGAAATCTGTGTTTCTGGTACATGTGTTGCGTTAGGCTACTATCATGATATGAAGAAAACAAATGAAGTCTTTGTTCAAAATCCTTTGAATGATAAAACATATGAAAGAATCTATCGCACAGGAGATTTAGGGAAATACACAGATGACTTGAAACTTATTTATACAAGTCGAAAGGATTTTCAGATCAAACATCTTGGACATCGTATTGAACTTGGTGAAATTGAAGCACAGGTGGAACAACATACAGCGATTACACGTGCAATCTGTATTTATGATTCGAACAAGAAAAGAATTCTTCTTTTCTATGTAGGAAATATTGAGGGAAAACAGCTGATCAGTGAATTGAGAGATGTATTGCCTGGATATATGTTACCTAATAAAGCATTTGCATTAGATGCATTTCCAATGAATAAAAATGGCAAAGTAGATCTCAATGCCTTAAAAGAAATTGGAGGAATCAAACATGCTTGATCAGGAAGAATTGAAATATATTGCTTCAACGTATCAGACACCTTGTTTTGTCTTTGATGAAGAAGCATTGATTGAAAGAGTGAAAGAAATCAGAAAAATCAGTGAAGGAAAATATCATCTTTGTTATTCCATTAAGGCAAATCCTTTTCTGATTCCTACAATGATTCAGCTTGTAGATCATTTAGAAGTGTGTTCTCCTGGGGAATTACAGATTTGTAAAGCATTGCATGTGCCTGGGAATATGATTATTTATTCTGGGGTAAATAAAGAAGCATGGGATATTGATGAAGCGATTCAATATGGTGTAGGCATATTGACTTGCGAATCACTGAAACATGTGAAATGTATCAATGAAGAAGCAAAGAAGTTAAATGTTACAGTACCTGTATTGTTACGATTGAATGCGGGTTCACAATTTGGAATGTCAAAGGAAGATTTGTTTTCTGTAATTGATCAAATGGATGTATATTCAAATATTCAAGTTAAAGGCATTCATTACTTTGTTGGAACACAAAGAAAAAAGATTGAACACAAAGTCAAAGAATTAGAAATGTTAAAAACACTCTTTCAAGAAATTGAAGCAGAACATCATGTGAAGCTAGATAATTTAGAGTATGGACCTGGATGTAACGTATCATTATTTGAAAATGAAGATTTTACAGATACATACAAACCACTCAAAGAAATACATACAGAATTGAGTTCTTTCACGCAAGACGTTTCGATTGAAATGGGAAGATTTTTTGCGACGTATTGTGGAACATATCTCACAAAAGTAATGGATTTAAAAGAAAACAAAGGTGTGAATTATTGTATTGTGGATGGTGGGATCAATCATGTGAATTATTATGGAAGCATGATGGGAATGAATGTACCAGTGACACAGCATATAACAGATATGGAAGTTGAAGCAAAAGACTGGTGTATCTGTGGATCTCTTTGTTCCACAAATGATATTTTGATTCGGAAGTATCATAAAGGGTTGTCAGAAAGTGACTTGATTGCTTTTGAAAATATTGGTGCGTATTCCGTAACTGAAGGCATTAATTTATTCTTAAGTCGTACGCTGCCTTGTGTACTTCTGAGAAAAAAGAAGTATGATTATGAAGTACAAAGAGAACATGTTGAATCTTATGTTCTCAATATACCTGGAGGAAGAAAAAATGGATGAATTGTTAGAATTATTAGAAGATATTAAAGAAGATGTTGATTTTGAACATTGCGATACATTAATTGATGACCATATCATTGATTCTTTTGATATCTTACAAATTATTTCCACATTGAATGATCGATATGATATTTCAATTCCCGCTTCTGAAATCGTGCCTGAAAACTTTAATAGTGCCAAAGCATTATATGCAATGGTTGAAAGATTGATGGAAGAATAGTGTTTGTGAATTGTGTGAAGTTACACACAATCTTTTATGAAAGTGTCCACTGTGTTAAAATATTTCGGACACTTTTTTAGATGAAAAGCTAACTATATAAAAGTCAACAGAAATTGATGAAAAAGTTTGAAAATGAAATTCTTTGAACAAGTTAGTTTCAGAAGGTATCTGTTCTTTGAAAATGTGAATATTCAGGCATGATGAAAACAACTTC
>NZ_JBQHWJ010000019.1:0-37710 GCF_052064035.1 Bulleidia sp. HCP3S3_C9
TATTATTGTTTCAGCTAACCGCTCAAGATCAGCAGATTCAATTTTACGACTGGTACTTTTTTATTTCATTCTTCCTTTCCACTTCCTCATTTACATGTTACAGGAAGCTCCCTGGATATGTGTATTATATATCATCGCATACAAAAAGTGAGCCGTAGTGGGCTCACTTCATGTGTTTTTAGTCTTCGTGATCTGGCTGCTCAGGCTGTTCTGGCTGTTCAGGAGCAGGAGAAGAATCAGGTGTTTGTGCTGGTTCGACAGTTGGTGCTGGTGTTGGATTTGGATCTTCACCAGTTTTTACTTCTTGGCAGAATTCTTGAGAAGTATCACTTGTCTTTTCATATCCATAATAACCACAGACACGATATGTCTTGCCATATGTAATTCCAGGAACAGTCTGTGTAGAAGATGGACCTTCAGAAGTGATTTCTCCTAAAGTTGTACCATTTTCTTCAATACGCGCCTTATAGATAACACGTCCTGTAATCCAGGAAGGTGAGAATGTTTCTTCATTTGTATTCGCAACTTCCAGCTTGCTTGGATCTGGATAATCAGCCCAGTTGAATGTAATGTTCAATCCATCTGCCTTTGCATTGAACCATGCAGGATCACTTAATGGATCCGCTGTAATATTGAATTCCCCAAGTTTAGAGAATTCTTTTTTTATTTGACCAGTAACAATGTAATCTTCCGGTGTTGTATCATTTGGAGCAACATATGGGAAGATACCCTTAACATGCGTGATAGAAACAACATCTTCTGGCTGTTGAACAGCATCAGGGGAAGAATCTCTTTGTAGAACATCCATCATTTCAGAACAGATATGACCAGGAATATTCATTAATGCACGTGCTGTATTGAAGTATGTTGCATGGCCTGCTTCTGCTTTTTCCCAGCCAACCCAAACAGCAGTTGTATATTCTGTAGTTTCAGCAACCATCCATTTATCTTTCATGGCACCAAGTGGAATTCCATATTGCAGACCATCCGTACCCCAGTCACTTGTACCAGTTTTTGCATATGTTGTGTAGTTTCTCTTTAAGATCTGCATGTAGTTGTAGATACCAGAGCTTACACAATATTCCATTAATGTACTTGTCAGATACGCACTTGCTTCGGATAAAACCTTTGTTGGTGTGTATTCTGGAATAAAGTCATCTTGATTGCCACTGCGATATACGACTTTTGTGATTGTATGAGGAGTAATGTAATTACCACCATTCATTATAACAGCATGAGCAGCCATCAATTCTTTTGCACTGCATGTATATGCATTACCACCAATTGCAAATGAGATATCAAATAATGATGGGTCAAATGTTGAGAAATGTAATGCTTTTAAATAATCCGTAACTGTTTTTACGCCTTTTTCATCAATGACAGCCTGCATTGCCTGAATTGCAGGAGTATTTAAAGATCTTGCTACTGCTTCTTTCAGATCAACTCTACCATTATATTGACCATTGGCATTTTTGAATGTCCAGTTACCATACGTAACAGCTTTATCGATGAGTTCATGTGTTGTAGCCCATCCTAGATATTCAAATGCAAGTGCGTAGTCTAAGTAAGGTTTTACTGCAGAACCAGGCTGCTTATACTGATTTGTGGCATGGTTCAATAACATGGAACCACCTTGAGAATAGTTTCTGCCACCACCAATGGCAACAATTTCACCCGTCTGGTTGTTTTCAGAAATAACACCAGCTTCCATGAGATCATCAGAGAATTTAACATTTGGATTATTACCAGCTAAGATGTCTTCCACTGCAGATTGTGCAACGGGATCCATCGCTGTATAGATTTCCATAGATACGTTCATTGGATCTTGTCCAGTAATTTCCTGTGCTTCCTTGACTGCTTCATCAATGTATGCCTGATATTGATAGTTTGTATCTGTGAGAGTTGATTTTGGATCAATGAGAAGATCTTCTACATTAATACTTTTGGCTAATGTGTATTCTTCATCGGAAATATATCCATGACGCTTCATCATCGCAAGAACAGTATTTCTTCTATCTGTTGCATGATCTAAATAGTTATGTGGATCATAGTAATATGGGGAGTTAACAACACCCGCAAGTAATGCACATTCTGAAGTATTTAGTTCAGAAACGGATTTTCCAAAGTATTGCTGGGCTGCTTTTTGAACACCACGGATATTACCAACACCACCAAAGTTCATCTTGTTAAGATATAACTGGAAGATTTCTTTTTTTGTAGATTGCTTTTCAAGCTTTAATGCAAGATCAATCTGTTGTATTTTATACTCAATATCTGCAGTTTTAGAAATTCCTTTATCATCATTCTGGAAATATGTCAGTTTGACAAGCTGCATTGTAAATGTTGAACCACCTTGTCGATTTCCATGAAGCAATGTATTGACCATGGACATCGCAAAACGAGGAATATCGAAACCGTTATGCTTGAAGTAACGAGAGTCTTCAATGGACAAGAAGGCATCTACAAGAGCTTCAGGGAATTCATCATAGTCAACGTTTTCTCTTAGCTGTGTACCAACGTCAGCAATCTGATTTCCATCCTTGTCATAAATCAGTGTGGATTCCTGTGAGAAAAAATCATCTCTGTTTAATTCGGGTTCATCTTTCAACATCGTCTCTAGACCGACAATTCCAATCGTTCCAAAAACGAGTTCAAATCCTACAAGGATTGCCAATAGCAATGTTACAAATCGTAACCCATGAAATTTTCTTTTCCCGTTGGCAGGTTTTTTATTCACTTTATTCTTCTTCTTTTGAAATGACATTTGTTACCTCCTCATTTTTAAAGTAAAGACGATCAACGACTTCAAGATAGTCAACAGGTCTTCCATAATAGCTTTGAATGGAATGACCATGTGTCATGATCCATTTGTATGGAATTGATTTTCTTTCAATTCCTCGAATATAATCTATCATTTCCTGCGCATCAACTAGATACGTTAAGTTGTGATATGTTAAGCGAAATATAACGAAGCAGATGCCTCCATGCTTACGACATTTTTCAAGATGTGTAATCTGGTGAGGATGAATATAAGAGAGGGAGAAAGCAGTTTTGCTTTGACACTCCTTTGCTTCAAAATCAATGTATTTTCCACGATACACGCCATTGTAGTCGGTAGTAGATGGGATTTTGAAATAAGCTTCTGTGATTTTTGCGGCAGATCGCATTGGATAATCTACCTTTACAATCTGTACCGGTGTCGGTTTTTTATGTATCACAGCACGATCCATGTCCAGATAATACTGGTTCGTAGTATTGATATCTTTCTCAAGATTCATACCACGATCACCGAATCTTGCAGGTGCATGAATCCATGCTGTTTTCTTTCCGTTTGGGTAATTTACCATAAGCCTAAATCAACATAAATCATTATACCTTTGTTCACAAAAATTAGAAAGTCATATTGCGTTTGTTTCATTTGAATGTAATAATTATATGGATAGGAGGTATTGAAATGGCTGGAAAACTTAACTTAGATCCACAAGGAATCGTTGATAAAGAATTTGATATTGATTTTAAAGGATACAATCCAGATCAAGTCGATCATATGCTCGATCTTGTCATCCAGGACTATCAGACATATCAAAATCTCTTAGAAGAAATGGATCGTAAATTGTCTGATCTTGAAAGAACAAATGCTTCATTACGTGCAAAACTGATTGAAGTAGAAGGAAAACAAAGAGCATCTCAAGATGCGAATCCAATTTTAACAAATGGTTCTTCTCAGGTAGATATTCTGAAACGTTTATCTAGACTGGAAGCTGAAGTTTTTAACAAGCAATAACATACGTGAGGCAGCCGCTAGTATTTTCTAGAGGAAAGTCCATGCTCGCACGATCTGCGATGGTCGTAGTGTTTGTGCTGGTCCAATCAATAAGGCCAGGCACCAATTGGTGACGGCGGAGAAAGAGCCTAAGGACATTGTCTATGGCCGATTCCCTTAAGGTGTCACAGTGACGAAGTCTTAGTGGAAACATTAAGAGTGGAACGAGATAAACCCCGCAAGCGAGAAACCCAAATTTGGTAGGGGAATCATCAAGAGCAAAATGAAGTTCAAGATGGGTGTAGCAATACACAGATAAATGACTGCCACCTTGTTTTACAAGGAACAGAACATGGCTTATGATCGTATGCGATTGAACGAGAGAGTATTCACTCTCTCGTTTTGTTTTTTTGTGTGTTATACTTTTATAGCTATTAAAAGGAGATATAGTATGAATTTACCTAATAAATTAACAATATTCAGAATTATTTTAATTCCAGTGATTATTCTTGTGTATTTATTCCCATATGAATCTTTTGGAATCGTACCAGCCTGCTTCAATATTGGCGGTATTGATCTTTCTATTATTCAAGTAATTGCTTTAGTGATCTATGTTGTTGCGGCAATTACTGATGCATTGGATGGCAATATTGCACGTTCTCGTAATTTAATTACAACATTTGGAAAATTTGCTGATCCAATTGCGGATAAGCTTCTTACAACAACAATGTTCTTGCTGTTTGTATCTCAGGGAATCATTCCTGTTGTGCCAGTCATTATTATGATTGCTAGAGATACGGTTGTTGATGGATGCAGAATGATGGCAGCAAGCAATGGTAAAGTTGTTGCGGCTGGAATGATGGGAAAGCTTAAGACTGTTTTCCAGATGATCACAGTTGCATTGATTTTATTGAACAACCTTCCATTTGCATTATTGAACTTGCCAGTGAGCGATATCATGCTATGGCTCAGTGCACTTGTTTCTTTCGTTTCTGGTGTTCAGTATTTCAACCAGATGAAAGATGACATTATGGAATCTATTTAAAATCATATAAGTTTTTTTGGAATTCCTCAAAAATACGTGAATATAGTATTAAGGAGAAAAAACATGGCTACAAAAGATAAAAAATCTGAAGTATTGACAGATGAAAAAAAAGATCAGCTTTTGAATGATGCTTTAAAAGCAATTGAAAAAGAATATGGAAAAGGTTCTATTATGAAATTGGGTGATAGAGCTGCAGTATCTGTAGATGCGATTCCTAGTGGTTCTTTAGCATTAGATAAGGCTTTAGGGATTGGCGGATATCCAAAGGGAAGAATCATTGAAATCTTTGGACCGGAATCCAGTGGTAAAACAACACTTGCTTTACATGCAATTGCGGAATGTCAAAAGCAGGGTGGCAGATGTGCATTTATTGATGCTGAAAATGCCATTGATCCAGTATATGCAAAACATTTAGGTGTTGATATTGATGAATTGATTCTATCGCAGCCTGATTCTGGAGAACAGGCATTAGACATCACTGAATTATTGATCAAGTCTGGTGCGATTGATCTAGTTGTTGTGGATAGTGTTGCAGCACTTGTTCCGCAGGCAGAATTAGATGGTGAAATGGGAGATGCTTCTGTAGGCTTGCAGGCGCGTTTGATGTCAAAGGCAATGAGAAAGCTTGCCGGTGTTATGAACCATTCCAATACAACAGCTATCTTTATTAACCAGTTAAGAGAAAAAGTTGGTGTAATGTTTGGAAATCCTGAAACAACACCTGGCGGTAGAGCATTGAAATTCTATTCTTCTGTTCGTTTAGATGTTAGAAGAAGTGAGACATTGAAAAATGGTGCAGATGCTTATGGTAACGTCACAAAGATCAAAGTTGTGAAGAATAAGGTTGCGCCACCATTCAAGACGGCTACAGTGAATATTATCTATGGAGAAGGTATTTCTCATTCTGATGAATTAATCAATCTCGCAGTTGAAAATGATATTATTGAAAAAGCTGGTGCATGGTTCTCTTATGAAGGAGAAAAGATTGGTCAAGGTATCAATTCTGTTAGAGAATATCTGAAAACACATCCTGAATTTGAAGAAAAGGTAACTGCACAGCTGAAAGCTGTCATGTATCCTGAAGAAGAAAGTGAACAGGCATAATATGTAAGAAGCATCCATGTGGTGCTTCTTTTTGTTATAATAATGCAGATGAACTACATAGAAATGAATCAGCAGTTTCAAAAGTATAAGAAATTAATTGTGACATTGAATCAATGGATTACATATGTTTTTTATATATTATATCCATTGGCTCTGTTGTATTTATTTTTGAATAGAAAAGAATTACTTGTGAGAAGTATTCTTGTTCCTGGATGCAGTTTTATTCTTCTTTCTTTTATCCGTAAGAAAATTGCACGCAAAAGACCATATGAAATCTATGCCTTTAAACCACTCATTGAAAAAGAAACAAAAGCAAACTCTATGCCGTCAAGACATGTATTTTCTGCATGTCTGATAGCAATGGTTTGCCTGGAAATCAATACAACATTTGGAGGTGTTTTATTGTTTCTTGCGCTTATCAGTGCAGTATTGCGCGTCATTGGCGGGGTACATTTTGTAAGCGATGTTGTGGCTGGCTATATTACAGGAATTGTTTGTGGGATTTTACTTTTTTTATAGATGAAGGCTCATATATTTATGAATAGCTGAATATGATATTGATCATCTACATATTCTTGTAATGTTCCATGGTGTTTATGGATTAGATCATTCATGGAATGAATATATGCAAGATCTGGTTTTTTTGAGGATTTTTGAGTTGTGATTTCAAGAAAGAGTTTATTCTCTTGTTGTGTACATTTTATTTCCATATATTTTCTTAAAGAATTTTCATGTATTGTTTCCACAGCATTGTCTATGAAATGAGAGAGTAATAGACAGAAATCAATAAATTCCTTTGAAGTGTTTTTTTGAACATGCATTGAAATGTTAAATTGAATATCTAGGTATTTTTTTACTTTATGCTGGAGCAAAGCATTCATATAAATATTAGTGCTGTAATTTGAAGTTGTGTTAATTTCGATTTTATCTGTCACTGAAGAAATATATTGTAAAGCATCTGCGATTTGATTATGTTCCAGCATAGAATGAATCATAGATAGATCGTGAATAAAATCATGCTTTTGTTGAGAAATGTTTTCTGTCTGTGCCAATGTAAATTCATATTGATTATGTGCAAGTTTTAAGATTTCTTCTTGCTCTTTCATCTGTTTTAAAATACTCTCTTGTTTCTGATTTTGAAAAAATAAAAATGAAATAATACAAATGATTACACATATTACGATAGATACAAGAAAGTAAAATACTGTTTTTGTTTCAACTTGAGAAGCAATGAGAATGAAACTTGTTCCCGCAATGATGATATTAAATATACAATGAATTGTAATTTCTTTGCTTGAATCATCATGATCACTTTGTAGAATCAATGAAAATAGAATCTGTACAATTGAAGCAAGAATTGATTCATTGTTAGACAAATTATGAGTAAAAAAATATAACCCCTGCACGCTATACTTTAAACTGCAAAGAAATACAATTTTAGAAGAAAATTCCAATAATTGAAGAGGATTTTGCTTTTGCTGTTCAAAGAAGAATACTATAGAAAATGTAATTGTAATAAGAATTGTTTCTATAAGAATTGGAAGCTGAAAATATGAAATGATGAATGATATAAATAGTATCAAAAATAAAAATTCAGAATATATTTTTCTTTGTACATTAATATTTCTAAAACACAACATAATGTAAAGAAAACACCATGTTCCAGTATAAATGAGTATGTCTTTCATGGATAATCCTCCGCGTTATTCTAAATGCAATCCAGTTTTTTTAACTAAATATAGAAATAATGAATAAAAGGATAGAATAGGGGTAAGAATCAATACAAAAAACTCTGAACTTACAGTAATTATAGAATTGTTAAATACATTGAATGACAGAATTAAGCAAATGAAATCAATGCTCCAATAGAATAATAAATCTTTCACTGTTTCTTTTCGAATGACTGCATAAACAATTGTTTGTGTAATGTTATGATTCTTTTTGTGAAATTGAACAACAAGGAAAGAAAGGACAGCCCAGCCGAGTGGATCTAGAAGTAAACCATAGATTATAAAATCTAAAAAATAACGGAACAAATGATCTGAAATATTATTTTCAGTGAAAAACAATATCTGGTGTTTTGTAAGGAACAATAAGATAAATAGTGCAAAGCCACCGAATACTAAACTGGCAATGATAATTATTTGTAATAAATATTTTTTGTTCATAGGAAACCTTCTTTCTTGATTCCAATATAGGAAGAAAGAATTCATAAGACAATAACGCATGTCTAATTGATGTTTTTATTGTCTAAATGTTCTGAAAGATTTTTTGTAGATATTCATGAAATGCTATTTGCTTTCTTCGTATACTTACATATTCTATAGATTGATTATCCAATGTAATTTTAGAATCATTGAATTCTGAGATGTATCTGTAATTAACCATGATTGATCGATCAATCCATATCATAGAGTCTTTACTTTGTTCATATATGCTTTTTAAATTTGTATCAAATATACGAATGCTTGAGGAATGAAGATAGACAAATATTTTTCTGTTTTCACGCGTGATTTTATAAATTGAAGACAATGGAATGTTTTGTAGTCCATGCATAGTTTTGACACAAATATATTTTTCAGTGTATTGATGAATCAATTTTGTTAAAACGTTTTGAATTGTATTGTCATCATCACTTTTGAGAATATATCCAATAACGTTCTGTGCGAATGCTTCCTGCATTCGATCAGAAATTGCTGAGATATAAATAATATACTTTGTTAGACTTCTACATTTTAAAGAATCGTATATTCCATCTTCTTTGTCTAGTTCAATATCAAGCAAAAGAAAATCACAATTGTTTTTGGAAGTTAAAAAAGAAGTAATACTGTTGTAACTTTGTATTTCTGTATTGCTTTGTATTTGTTTGAGGATTTGTATGATTCTATTCGTATCGAATGTCGAATCATCAATAATTGCAATTTTCAACATAATATCTTTTCATTATTTTGCCTCATGAATCGACAATGTGCAACAAAAAATCAAATGAGTAGAAAACTCATATGAGAGACACAACTAATTTCTAGAGTTTAAACTGTAATCGCTTGTGAAAAAGTAACAATAATTGTATAATTACAGATGGGATAATTTCTCAAATCACACGCAATATGGAGGACATAAATATGGCACAGATCATAATTGCTGTGATTGCAGGTATTGTTGTAGGCGTAATCCTAATGTGGATTGCTGGAAAAATGGGCCTGGATCGTAATAAAGAAAAGAGCCAGGGCATTATTGATGAAGCAAATTCCAAAGCGGAGACAATGATCCGTCAGGCAAATCTCGATGGTAAGCAGCAGGTTTATGAAATGAAGCTGCAGGCAGAAAAGGAAATCAAGGATCAGAAAGATAAGATTCAATTAACAGAAAATACTCTTCTGCGTCGAGAAGATAGTTTGAATTTCCGCGAAGAGAACTTAAGAACACAGGAATCTAAACTAACGGATAAAGAAAAACTCGTTGACAGCAAGCTTGCTAATCTCAGTAAAAAAGAAGATGAATTGCAGGAAAAGATTGATAATCAGGTATGTGTACTAGAGCAGGTTGCACATTTATCTCAAGAAGATGCAAAGAAAGAGTTGATGGAACTTGTTGAAAAGAAGACAGAAAGTGAAATCGCTACTTACTTGCGCGATCGCCAGGAAGAGGCTGAAACAACTGCTTCTGATTATGCTAGAAATGCAATTGCATTAGCTATTCAAAGATATTCACAGGATGAAGTCATTGAAAGAACAGTTTCTACAGTGACACTTCCAAGTGAAGAAATGAAGGGTAGAATCATTGGTAGAGAAGGTAGAAACATCCGTGCAATTGAACAGGCAACAGGTGTTGATCTTATTATCGATGATACACCAGATGTTATTACAGTCAGCTGTTTCGACCCAATTCGTAGAGAAATCGCAAGACAGTCTCTTGAGATTCTGATGAAGGATGGAAGAATTCAGCCAGGACGTATTGAAGAAGTTATTAACAAGGTAACAAAAGAACTGGATGAAACAATCTTCAAGATTGGTAATGAAACAGTCTATAAGCTTGGTATCGGTAAAATGAATCGTGAATTGATCCGTCTTGTTGGTCGTTTACGTTTCCGTTACAGCTATGGTCAGAATGGCCTGGAACATTCTATTGAAGTAGCTAATTTTGCGGGTATGATGGCTGCTGAACTTGGATTGAACCAGGTATTGGCAAAGCGTGCAGGTTTATTGCATGATATTGGTAAAGCAGTGGACTTTGAACAAGAAGGAAGCCACGTTGAACTTGGTGCCAAGTTTGCTAAGAAATATGGTGAAAATCCTATTATTGTCAATGCAATCGAATCTCATCATGGAGATACAGAAGCTACAGATATCATCGCAGTACTCGTTGCTGCAGCAGATACAATTTCTGCAGCTAGACCTGGAGCTCGCTATGAATCCATGGAAGGCTATATTGAACGTTTAGAAAATCTTGAAAAGATTGCTACAAGCTTCGATGGCGTTGAAAAAGCTTTTGCAATCCAGGCTGGTAGAGAAATCAGAATCATGGTTCAGCCAGAAAAGATCGATGATATTACAATGGTAAAGGTTGCTCATGATATTCGTGAAAAGATTGAAAATGAATTAACTTATCCTGGTCAGATCAAAGTGACTTTGATTCGTGAAGTTCGTGTTCAAGAATTAGCTAAGTAATCAGTAAATTGACATCTCTGATAAGGAGGTGTCTTTCTTTTGTTTTTAAGTTAGCTTTTACTAACTTTTGCATTTTTTTCACAAGTTAGTTGTCGGAAAAATTCATGGGTGCTATAATCTTTCAAAGAAGGAGGAACATTATGCCAGTAACAGTTGATAAGGATACTTGCATCGGTTGTGGTGCTTGTGTAGGTGTATGCCCAGTTTCTGCACTATCTTTAGATGATGAAGGTAAGTCCAGTTGTGACGAAAGCGTATGCATTACTTGCCTCTCTTGTGTAGGAGCTTGCCCAGTTTCTGCAATTTCTGAGAAGTAAGGGAAATAAAAAAACCAGTTTTCACTGGTTTTTTTATATTCTACTGCATGTTTCTGATATAATACATACTCACGGAGAATAACTATGAATAAAGATTATCAATTACCAAGTCAAAAAGACGAAGCAAAAAGAAGCAGAAATGAAGTTGAAATAGAATATGGTCTGTTCTCTATGAATGACCAGTTAGAAGAATTAGGAAAAAATAAAAAATACTATATTCGTACATATGGCTGTCAGGCTAACGTTAGAGATGGTGAAAGTATTGCGGGTATGATGGAAGTTATGGGTTTTACAAATACAGAAGATACAGCAGAAGCCGATGTATTGATTTTTAATACGTGTGCAGTCAGAAGAGCTGCAGAAGAACATGTATTAGGTGAAATCGGCATGCTGAAGGGATTGAAGAATGAAAATCCTGATCGTATTTTCTGTGTATGTGGATGTATGGCGCAGGAAGAAAGTGTTGTACAGGAAATCTTGAAGAGCTATCCTCAGGTAGATCTGATTTTTGGTACACATAATATTTATCGTTTGCCAGATCTGTTAAAGGAAGTCATGACAACGAAGAAAAGAAAGGTCGAAGTTCTTTCTGAAGAAGGAAGAATCATTGAAAATCTTCCTGTTAAGCGTACACAGAATGTAAAGGGATATGTAGATATCATGTATGGATGCAATAAGTTCTGTACCTACTGTATTGTTCCTTATACACGTGGAAAAGAAAGAAGCAGAAGAATGTCTGACATCATTCGTGAAGTGAAGCAGCTGATTCAAAATGGTGGTAAAGAAGTCATTCTTTTAGGACAGAATGTCAATGCATATGGCAAGGATCTTGGCATGGATGATGGCTTTACAGATCTATTGATTGCGGTAGCAGAAACAGGAATTGAAAGAATTCGTTTCTATTCTTCTTCTCCTAGAGACTATTCTGAAAGCACAATCCAGGCGATGCTGGATCACCCAAATATTATGCCAGCTCTGCATTTACCAGTACAGTCTGGTTCAAATGAAGTATTAAGACGTATGGCAAGAGGATATACAGTTGAACAATACAAGGAAGTATTTGACCGTTTGAAAAGTAAAATTCCAAACATTACATTTACAACAGACTTGATTGTTGGCTTCCCTCAGGAAACAGATGAAGAATTCCGCGATACAATTGCACTTGTTGATTATTGTAAGTTTGATGGTGCTTTCTCTTTCATGTATTCACCACGCGAAGGAACACCTGCTGCACGTATGGATGGTCAGATTGATGCTGCAGTGAAAAAAGAAAGACTGCATGAACTCAATGAACATATAAATCATTGGGCAAAAGAAAATAATCAGAAGTATTTACATAAGACAGTGAAGGTTTTATGTGAAGGTAGAAGCAAGAAAAATGCTGCAGTGTATTCTGGATATTCAGAAGAAAATAAACTTGTTAATTTTACTGGTCAGGAAGGATTGGAAAACCAGATCGTTGAAGTTGAAATTACAGAAGTGCGCAGCTTCTCTTTGAATGGGAAAGCATTGTGATAAAAACGTCTTTGTTTTATAATGATGACGTAAAAATGAACATTGAAAAATAATTGGAGGAAAGATATGAGTAGAGTACGAATTTTTGCTCTCGGTGGTCTGGACGAAGATGGAAAAAACATGTATATCATCGAAAATAATGATGATATCTTTGTTTTGGAATGTGGTTTGAAATATCCAGATGCGGATCAGCTTGGAATTGAAATGATTATTCCTGATTTTACTTATTTGATCAATAATAAGGATCGTGTGAAAGGCTTGTTTATTACGCATGGACATGAAGATGTCATTGCTGCTTTACCGATGCTTTTAAAGCAGGCCCCTGATATTCCTGTATATATGGCTCCATTAACTGCATTGATGTTTGAAAGACGTGCAAAGCAGTATGGTTTAGGAAAATTGAATATTCATAGAGTCAGAAGAAACAGTACATTCAAGATTGGAAAGACTGAAATCAAAACATTTGGAACAACACAGTCTATTGCGGATGGATTTGGTGTCGCAATTAAAACAAGTGATGGATATATTGTGTATACTTCTGAATTTATTGTTGACTATGATATTAAAAATGAAGCATTCTCAACAGATATTACAAATATTACTGATTTAGGACATGATGGGGTACTGGCTTTATTGTGCGAATCTGTTGGTTCAAATCGCCCAGGTCATTCTGCACCTTCTCATCGTATTACAGAAGTCATTGACCCGTATTTTGAAGATGCGAAGGGTAGAATATTAATTACTGTATACAATCAGAATATCTATCGTGTCATTGAAATCATTGAACTGGCGAATAAATACAATCGTAAGATCATGATTTATGATGATGAATTACGTAAGTTAATGAATGATATGGCAAAGCTTGGCTATTATCATATTCCTGCAGGATTGGAAGTATCTAAGGATTCTTTCAGCAATGATATGGAAAATATCGTTATTATCGTTGCGGGAACAGGTTCTACGATCTTCAATAAAGTACATAAGATTGCTACAAAGGAAGATGCATTGATTGAAATGCATAAGACAGATACAGTCATTATTACATCTCCTGCAGTACCAGGCACAGAAAGATATGAAGCAGGCATGGAAGATGATTTGTATAGAGAGGCAGATCGTGTAGAAGCAGTGGATACAAAACGTGCATTCTCTATGCATGCATCCATTGAAGACATCAAGATGATGGTGTATCTCATGCATCCAAAATACTATATGCCTGTCAAAGGTGAATATAGACAGTTGATTTCTAATGCAAATATTGCTTTAGATATGGGATATAGTGCAGCAAATATCATTGTTATGGACAATGGTCAGGTTGCTACTTTTGAAGATGGCAAGATCCAGAAGAATTTTGATTCTGTGGATGTTGGTGATGTAATGATCGATGGTGGCGATTCCCTGGATGCAACAGGTATGGTCATTAAAGATCGTGAAACTTTGAGTACAGATGGTGCTATTATTATTGGTATTGTTGTGAATCACGCGACAAAAGAAATTATTGGCGGACCAGATGTACAGTCTAGAGGTGTTATCTATCTGAAAGATGCTGATTATATTGTGAAGCAGATTGGCGTCTTGATGGAAAACACGATTAATGAGGCAGTGAAAGAAAATCGCTATGATAATATGTCAGTGCGTGCAGAAGCAAGAGAAAAGATTGCTCGCTACGTATTGCATGAAACTGGAAAGAGACCAATGATTCTTCCAGCAATCATAGAGATCAATACAAAGGATTAAGAGGGAATTGTGGCTAGAAAAACAAAAGCACAGTTAAAAAGAGAAAGAGATAGAGAAATCAAGCAATGGATCACAGTTGTGATCCTTTTCGCATTGATGATCATTGGATTAATGAAATCCGGTGTTGTTGGGTTGTTTCTGTTTAATCTGCAAAGATATTTGCTTGGGTTTTTATTCTGGGTCATTCTAGGTTCATTTATTGTTATGATACTGATGAATGTCATGAACCGACATCATGAAAATGATGATGTTAATCCAGTACCGTTTATTCTTGTAGATTGTGCAATCTTATTGATTTGTTCCTATATTTCAACACAGGATACTGGTATTCCAGTATTTATGCAATACATTGTTCATATTGCAGATTACTTTAAAACAAGTGATGCAGTGATTGGTGGAGGCATGATTGGTTCTTTGCTGTATGCCATTTCTTCCATGTTATTTGGAAGAATTGGAGTTATCATTGTAATCATTGTTCTTTTGATCATTTCTATGTTATTAATTGTTTCCTTAGATGTTTATAAGAAAGCTTTCTATACGATTTTTGAATTCTTTAAAACACCAGAAAGAGAAGAAGAAGAGGAAGAAGCTGTTGTTGAACAGCCAGTGGAAGAAACAAAACCTAAAAACCTCTGGATCATGCTGGAAGAACATAAAGAAAAAAAAGCAGCAAAGAAAGCATTGCCTGGCTCGATCAATGTCGATGAAAATGTGGAAAGCAGCGATACAATGGATATTTTGACAGAAGAAAAGAAAGAAGAGCCACATATTACGAAATTGATTAATATTACAGCGGATCGTGATACGGAAGAAATTCCTGTTGTATCCATTCCTGGGAAAACGATTTCTTCTGAAAAATCTGTATTCATTAATGTGGATGATCTGCAGGATTCCTATGAGAATTTTGAACAAGATGAACCGCAGGATGATTTTGAAAAGACAGCTGAGTTGAGCTTTGATGAACCAGAGCATGAAGAAATAAAGAAAAATAACGCTGTAGAAGAGACTGCTGTTGAAGAAGAAGTGGAAGAAGCACAACCACAGGAAACCGCAAAGAAACCTGAAGTGAAGCTTTCTAAAAAGCCATATAAGATTCCAAATGCAAGAATGATTTCTCAAATGCTTGATCCTTTACCTTCTAAGAATGCCAATATGGATAATGAAATTGCCGCAAAAGAGAAGGGTGAGTTATTGATCAATATTCTGCATAACTTTGATATTGAAGCACAGTTGATTGATACACATATTGGTCCATCTGTTACGCAATTTGAAATCAAGCCAGATGCGAGTGTGAAAGTATCTAAGATATTATCTCTTGCGGATAATATCAAAATGGCTCTAGCTGCAAAAGATGTTCGTATTGAGGCACCAATTCCTGGACGAAATGCGGTTGGTATTGAAATTCCGAATGTGAAGAGCACACCAGTTAAATTAAGAGAAATTATCTCAAATGTCAGTGAAAAAGATAAGAAGCAGCCATTGCTGTTCTTTGTTGGGAAAGATCTATTAGGTCAGACAGTAACATGTCGCTTAGATAAAATGCCGCATTTATTGATTGCCGGTGCAACGGGTTCTGGTAAATCTGTATGTATGAATGCAATCATTACATCTCTACTGTTAAGAACAGATCCAGAAGATGTCAAGATGCTGCTTGTGGACCCTAAAAAGGTTGAATTTACACCATATTCAAGAATTCCACATTTAATTGGGCCTGTTATCAATGATCCAAATCAGGCAAACAATGCTTTAAAGGCAATTGTTCAGATCATGGATGAAAGATATAACATATTCGCTTCAGCTGGTGTCAGAAACATTGAAGTATTCAATGAAAAAGTCAGACAGCAGAATGGTGCAAAGAATCCTGATGGATCTCCATGTCCTAAGAAGATGCCTTATATTGTTGTCATTATTGATGAGCTGGCAGATTTGATGGCAGTTGCTGGAAAAGATGTTGAACAGTCCATTCAAAGAATTACACAGCTGGCACGTGCTGCCGGTATTCATTTGATCGTTGCAACACAGCGTCCATCTGTAGATGTTATTACAGGTATTATCAAAGCAAATATTCCTTCTAGAATTGCATTTGCCGTTTCTTCAGGAACGGATTCTAGAACGATTCTGGATCATGCTGGTGCGGAAAGACTGCTTGGTAATGGTGATATGCTGTATATGCCAATTGGTGCAAGTTCTGCAATGCGTACACAAGGTGTATTTGTTACAGATGATGAAGTTCAGAACATAACAAACTATGTATCACAATGGTCACCAATGTATAACGATAAGTTTGTTCTTCTAGAAGGTATCAATGAAGGAAGTGGTATTGGTGGGGTAGCAACAATCAATGATGACCCATTATTTAAGGAAGTCAAAGAATATGTCGTAGAGGCACAGAAAGCATCTACATCTCTTCTACAGAGAAGATTTGGTATTGGGTATAATCGTGCAGCAAGAATGATTGATGCGCTGGAAGAAGCAGGAGTAATTGGCCCTGCACAAGGCTCAAAGCCTAGAGATGTATACTTAAAACCAGAAGATTTAGGTCTAGATCAGGAAGATTTCCAGTAAAGCCTTTACAAGCTAGAAATATGTGTTATATTGTTATTGATAAATTTCAGGGCAGGGCGTAATTCCCGACCGGCGGTAAACTCCGCGAGCCGAAAGGTTGAGCTAGTGAAATTCTGGCAGCGACAGTAAAGTCTGGATGGAAGAGATTTTTATCTTTTGCTTTTATTAAGTATTTAAACCCGGAGTTTATCTTATAAACCCCGGTTTTTTGTTTAGAGGGGTTTTGGAGGTAGACAAAAAATGACAACAGTTTCAAAAACAAAAAGTAGTTTCCTATCAACACGTTACATCGCGGTAACAGCAATCCTTTCTTCATTGGCATTCGTATTACAGTTAATTGAAGTACCTTTACCAATGATCATGCCAATATTCATCAAGTTTGACTTATCTGACTTGCCTGCATTGATTGGTGCATTCTCTATGGGACCTGTATGTGGTGTTCTTGTTGAATTCTTAAAGAATTTACTACACGCAATCTTATCTTCTCATTCTTTTGGTGTAGGTGAACTTTCCAACTTCATCTTAGGTGCAGTATTTGTTGGTATTTCTGGTTTATACTACAAATCCCACAAGACAAAGAAGGGTGCAATTGTTGGTGCATTGATTGGTTCATTTGTAATGGCTGCAGTTTCATTCCCATCTAACTTATATGTTGTATATCCTGTATACTATAACTTCATGCCAAAGGAAACAATTATTCAGGCATATCAGATGATCTTCCCAGCAGTTGACTCTATTGAAAAATGCTTATTGATCTTCAACGTTCCATTTACATTTGTAAAGGGATTGATCAACGTATTAATTACAGTATTTGTATATAAAAAGATTTCTCCAATTATTCATGGAGTAAAGTAGAAAATTCATTTGTTCCCCCAAATGTCTGCTCGTTATGTTATGACGCATAACGAGCTTTTATATGCTATAATTAAGTGAATTTATGGAGTGAAATATGGCTACTTTATCACGTACTAAGAAATATCAGGATTTAAGAAATCGCCTGCAGCAGGATACAAATGCAGATGCATTATCAACAAATGATTTATCAAGATTTCAGAAAAGATTAAATGAGATCGATTCTCAGAATTTTTCATATACAGAAAATGCTTCCAGTGATTCTCATAATGCAGAACACGCAAGAAACTTGAACACACAACCGCAAGAGCAGACGCAGCAACCATTGCGTCGACATCAACAGACACAGGATAAAGATCCATTTGCAAATGTTTCTTTTTCAGCAAATGAAAATAATGATGTTACATTTGATAATGATTATCTGAATCAGTATATTCGTGAAGTGAAACAGTACAATATTGATCAAGGAAATGCTGCAAGTGAGAATACTTCTTTAAATATCTTAAAACAGATTGAAAGAAATAATTCTGCAACACCAGAAAAGCCATATCCTTCTTCAAATTCACACACAGCTGATATTCCATTTCTTTCAAGTCAATCATCATCTAATCGTTATCCACAGGATGTGAAGCAATCACCATCTTCACAAGAAAATTCTCAACCAACACAAGCGATGTCAAAAGAAGATATCATGCAGGAAGTTCAGAATCTTGTGAATGGTACATCATCTTCATACACACAGCCAGAAGAGTCATCTTCTCCATTTGTGAATGATTATGAATCCAAAAATGATTCCTTTATGTCTACAGACACATTTAATCGTCGTTTAGAAGCAGATCGTACAACACGTCAGCAATTGCTCAACGAAACAACACAAATGAGAGCGCAGTTAGATGACTATGAAGATAATCTATCAGAAGTGTCTGACAAGATGAGACAGACAAATCGTATTTTAAATATTGTGTTAGTGATCCTGATTATTGCTTTAGCAATGATCGTAGGTGTTGTTATTTACTGGATCATTACATCAAAGTAGGAGGGTTACAATGAAAATTAATATCGCAATCGATGGACCAAGTGCTGCAGGAAAAAGTACAATTGCCAAATCATTAGCGAAACAATTAAATTATATTCATTTAGATACAGGTGCAATGTATCGTTCAACTGCATATAAGGCAGTTTGCAGTCAGATTTCATTAGAAGATGAAAATGCACTTGTTGAAATGCTGAAGAATACAGATATTACATTGACGCCAGAAGGAAAAGTATTTCTAGATGGTGAAGATGTTTCTTCTTCCATTCGTACAGATCAGATTTCTTTGGCTGCTTCTTCCGTCAGCAGACATCCACTTGTAAGAAGTGAACTCGTTGCTAGACAGCAGAAGATGGCTGAAAAGAAGGGTTTTATCATGGATGGCAGAGATATTGGTACAGTTGTATTAAAAGATGCAGAAGTGAAAATCTTTATGACTGCCAGTGCTGAAGCACGTGCGAAACGTAGATATGAACAAGACAAGAAGCTTGGCTTGCCTACAACAGATGTAGAAACAATTGCTAAGGAAATTGCACAGAGAGATTATCAGGATACACACCGTGCTGCTTCTCCGCTTGTAAAAGCAGAAGATGCGGTTGAAATTGATACAAGTGATATGACAATTGAAGAAGTTGTAAATGCGATATTAGCATTGTGTGAGCCTTATTTAAAGGAGGAACATGCATGAAAACTGGAACAATCGCAATTGTAGGTAGACCAAATGTTGGAAAATCTACATTGTTTAATCGAATTGCTGGAGAAAGACTTTCTATTGTAGAAGATATCCCTGGTGTAACACGAGACCGTATTTATTCTTCTGCAGACTGGACAGGCAATCATTTTCAGATTATTGATACTGGCGGTATTCAATTGGAAGACCAGCCATTCCAGGAAGAAATCCGTGCACAGGTACAGATTGCTATTGAAGAAGCAGATGTTATCTTAATGGTTTGTAATGGAAAGTCTGGCATGAGTGATGATGATCGCTATATTGCAGGACTTTTGCAAAGAAGCAGGAAGCCAATTGTTTTAGCTGTCAATCAAATTGATGATACAACTAAAATGATGAATATCTATGAATTCTATAACTTAGGCATTGGTGATCCAATTGCGGTCAGTGGTGTACATGGAATTGGAGTAGGTGATGTTCTTGAACGTTGCGTTGAATTATTGCCAGAAGATAACAAGAATAAGAGAAAAGAAGGGATTCATATTGCGGTAATTGGTGAGCCTAATGTTGGCAAGTCTTCCATTGTAAATGCAATTTTAAGAGAAGATCGCAGTATTGTTTCCAATATTCAAGGTACAACAAGAGATGCAATCGATACACCATTCAGATGCAATGGAAAACCATATGTCATTGTTGATACTGCAGGGATTCGTAAAAGAGGCAGAGTTTATGAATCTGTTGAAAAGTATTCTGTTTTACGTGCAATGAGTGCCATTGAAAAATGCGACGTTGCTTTATTCTTGATTGATGGTGAAAAGGGTATCCGTGAACAGGATAAGCATGTTGCAGGATATGCCTATGAAGCTGGAAAGCCAATGATCATTGTTGTGAATAAATGGGATGCAGTTGAAAAAGATGAACATACAATGGTTGAATTCGAAGAAAAGATAAGAAATGAATTTGCATATCTTTCTTATGCACCAATCTTATTTGTATCAGCAAAAACAAGACAAAGAGTAGATACGATTATTCCTGAAGTTGACCGTGTCTATGAAAATTCAACACGTCGTGTTCCAACGAATATTTTGAATGAAGTCATTGCGGATTCTCAAATCACTACACCAGCTCCAGCAAGAAATGGAAAGAGATTTAGAATCTACTATACAACACAGGTAGCAATTCAGCCTCCTACATTTGTATTAAGCTGTAATGAACCAAAATTAATGCATTTTACATACCAAAGATTTATTGAAAATACTTTAAGACGTGCATTTGATTTTGAGGGTACACCAATTCATATTATTTCTAGAAAGAAGGTATCTGAATGAAAATTCGTGTATTAGGAACTGGCAGCTGGGGTAGTGCATTAGCACAGACACTTGCTGATAATGGACATGATGTTATCATGTGGGGTATTGATGATGCTGAAATCAATGATATTGAAAATAATCATCACAATACGAAATACTTTGACGTTGAAATGAACCATGATGTTCATGCGACAAAAGATATCACATGTGTAAAAGATGCGGATGTTATTCTTGTAGCTGTTCCATCTGGGGCATTAGATTCTGTTTTAAGACAAGTTACAGATCTTACAGAAAAGAAAACGATTATTATTAATGTAGCAAAAGGTTTCCATCCTGAAACACATCAAAGACTTTCTGAAGTTATCAAGGATCTGGTTCCTGAAGATAAAAGAGAAGCTGTTGTTTCTTTGATTGGGCCATCTCACGCAGAAGAAGTTATCCTTCGTCAATTGACATGCTTAAATGCTGTCAGTGACAATGAAGAAGCTGCTAAAACAGTACAAAAGCTATTCTCTAATGACTATTTCAGAGTATATCGAAATACAGATGTTATTGGTGCAGAAATTGGTGTTGCAATCAAAAATATCATGGCAATTGCTTCTGGTATTCTTGAAGGTATTGGACAGGGAGATAATGCACGTGCAGCTTTAATGACGAGAGGTCTAGCAGAAATGACACGTTATGGTGTTGCACTAGGGGGCAAGAAAGAAACATATCTTGGATTAGATGGTGTTGGTGACCTTATTGTTACCTGTACTTCTATGCATTCAAGAAACTTTACTGCTGGTTTACAGATTGGTAAAGATGGTTCCAGTGAGAAGTTCTGGAAAGAAAACAAGAGAACGGTAGAAGGTGTAGCAGCATGTAAAGTTGTTTATGAAGAAGCACATAAACGCGGTATTGATATGCCAATTACAGATCAGGTCTATGCAATTCTATATGAAGGCAAGTCTCCAGAAGAGTGCATTAAGACATTGATGTCTAGAAGCTTAAAACCAGAAATGTAGAAGAAATTCTACATTTTTTTAATTAGTATAAGAAAAGCATGTATTGCTTTGATACATGCTTTTTTTTCGCTATTCATCAGTATTTGTCTGGTTGAAGTCTTTTGCGGTAACACATTGTGCAGAGGATGTTGTATAACCATTTGTCCACCATCCGCAGACTTTAATCACTCCAGAAGTAAAATCTCCTATATAGCCACCATACATACCATCTTTACTTGTTACGGTCGTCAGGTAATTATCATCATGATATATTTCCGCAATAAAGGTTGGATTTGTTCCATATGCCCATGCGGTTGAAGCTAGACACGCACCTGTTGCAGATTTATTTTCCCATGAATCTGTTAGAGAAATATCTTGTGTACCGGCATAGCAGCCTTTTTTAGCACCCCAGTCAACATACAAGATGTTGTTTGTCCAGCTTGCGGCAAAGTTTGTTTCTTCACCAGTGGAATAAATTGTAGGTGTATTTGATAAACCTGTAGAAGATACAAGAGAAGTAATACTATCTGCAATTCCTGCAATGTGAGGCCATGTACCATTTGCATATGTGACAGTTTCGACATCACCAGGCATTGCAACGCCATCTAAATGTCCACCAGCATCTTCTTCTGCAGCTAATAATTCAAGCTGAATCTTGCCCGGAATATTCATCAATGCTTTCCATGTAGGGAAGTAAGTACCAGCCCATGCGACAGCTTTATCATAACCAACCCAGACTGCATTTGTATATTGAGAAGTAGAAGCAACCATCCACTTATCTTTCATTGCACCTTGAGGAATGCCATACTGTAATCCATCAGAACCCCAGTCTGTTGTACCTGTTTTTGCATATACTGGATATGATCTAGCTAATACCTGCAAGTAGTTATAAATACCACATGTAACGTTATTTTCCATTAACTGATCCGTCAGCCATGCACTGCCGCTGGATAATACTCTACGATTCTGATTCTGTGGATAGTAGATATCACCATCTGTTGTTTCCAGCTTGCGAATTGTGTGTGGTTCATTGTATACACCAAGGTTGATCATAGCAGCATGCGCACCAGCCAGTTCTTCAACTGTTGTTTCAAAGGCATTACCGCCAATTGCATAAGACATATGATAGTTAGCATTGCTTGCACGTGAGAAACCTAAGTTATGCATATAATCTACAACAGAATCACCACCGATTTTAGCAGTGACATGTTCCAATGTCAGAATTGCAGGGATGTTGTAAGAGTTTGCTACAGCATCTTTGATTGTAACTTCACCATGGTATTGACCATTTGCGTTCTGCAGGATTCTACCTTCACCAGGGAATGGGATAGGTTTATCCATTAAAACTTCATCTAAAGAATAACCTAAGTATTCAAAACCTAATGCATAAGAGAGAATAGGTTTTACAGAAGAACCAGGCTGTTTATATTGAGATGTTGCACGGTTCAGCAGTCTAGCACCACCCTGATAGTCTCTACCGCCACCAATACCAACAATTTCACCATTCTGGTTGTTCATAGATACAATTGCCGTCTGCATTAAATCATCTGCATATACAACACTTGTATCTCCTCTTTCAATTGCTTCAATACGTGATTGAATTGTAGGATCCATCGCTGTATAGATATCCATGCCATAGACAACTGGATCTTTCCCTGTCAGTTTCACAGCTTCTTCAATGACAACGTCAACATATTGTGCATAGTCATCATTTTCACTTGTTTCATTTAATTTATCTGCACCTACCAGCTGGTCTTCAACATTGATTGATTTTGCAAGCTTGTATTCTTCATTACTGATATAGCCATGCTGACGCATTAAGTAAAGAACTTCATTTCTTCTTTGTGTAGCATAATCTAGATAATGATAAGGATTATATTTGTTTGGAAGATTGACAATACCCGCAAGTAAAGCAGATTCAGAGAGGCTCATTTCAGAAGCACTCTTTCCAAAATAGTACTTTGCGGCTTTTTCAACACCACGAATACGATCCCCAAAGTTTAACTTATTCATATATAATTCAAAGATTTCTTTTTTATTCAACTGTGTTTCAAGCTGCATGGAAAGAACGATCTGTTGAACTTTATATTCAATCGTAGCTTCTCTTTCTTTCGATTCATCACCCGCATCAATTGAGAAGTAGCTGTTTTTTACAAGCTGCATTGTAAATGTGGATCCACCACCGCCATCTCTATGAAGCAAAAACGTTTCCAGCGCAGCTTTTGTAAAACGAGGAATATCGAAACCATTGTGTTCAAAGAAACGTGAATCTTCAATGGAAAGAAATGCATCGACCAATGAAGTTGGGCATTGATCATATTTGATGTTTTCACGATAGTAAGTACCAATTTCAGTAATCAATGTTCCATTTGTATCATAGATTTTACTAGATTCTTCACTCAACAGATCGCTGACATTTAATTCAGGCATACCTTGCAGTTTACTTAACGCAAACTCTCCACCTGCAAAACCAATGACCATATAGATGATAAGAATGAAAATCAGTAATCCAGTAAAGATCTTCTTTCTTCTGATCTTTCGTATGATTTTTTTTCTCTTTTTCGCACGTGCTACTTGTTCTTTTTCGTGCTTCAGAGTGCCTAGTTTGATTTCAGGCTCATTAGGAGCAGGATTCTCTGTCTTTTTATCTAAATCAGTTTGATCCGTATGGATTTCTTTTTCATTTATTTCTTTATTTTCGTTGTTATCCATGGTTGCTCCTTTCAAAATAATTGCCGTCTAAAATTATATCAAATTTTTAGACGGCTTTGTGTGAATCTTAATGTGTTTGTGCTATTTCTTTCTGAAATATTGGATACAGATTGCTCCTAGACCCGTATGTGCTGCAACAGGGGAACATAATTCAATGACTTCAATTTCTGCTTTTGGAAAACGATCGCTCATTTTACGATACAGTGACTGCGCTTCTGAAATATTATTGACATGTGCAATTGCTACATGCCAGTCATCACCCTGATCGACATGATCAATTTCCATTTGATCCATTGCTTTTTCAAGGGCTTTTCTAAATGTACGAACTTTCTGTAATGTATCAATTCTTCCTGATGTTGCTTTATTGATTTGTAGAACAGGTGCAATTTTTAAAAGTTTTCCTAGCTTTGCGGCAAGAGGTGTCATTCTGCCTCCACGAATCAGCTGATCCAGATTTTCAGGGATGATCAGTGTATTGCAGGAATCAATGACTTCATTTGTGATGAGTTGAATTTCGAGATCATTAACATTTTCTTCATGAGCTTTTTTGATACGTTTGATCAGGTATTCCTGTACAACAGCAGTGACATAACAATCTACAGTAATGATGTTTAAATCTAATGATTTCGCAATTGTAGTCATTGTAGAAATCGTACCAGATAAACCATTACAGATTGGTACCGCAATGATTAAATCAACACCTTGTTTTTTTAAACTTTCAAAACATTCCTGAATGATTCCTGGAGATGGTTGAGATGTCTTGAACACATGCTCTTCTTCAAGAAGGTGAATTAAATCTGATTTAGAGAGATTTTCTAAATCCTGATATGTATTTTTTTCATCAGAAATCTGGAGTGGAACACTGATGATTCCGTCTTTTGCCATTTCCGCAATGGATTTTCCAGTTCCACTATCCGTTACATAAGCAATTTTCATTTTTTTTACCTCATTTTCATTATATTATTTTTTTTTGGAAGTTAAAAGTGTGTGATGTTTCTGCAGGAGCACTGTTTGTAGTACAATATCTACATGTCTGTACATTTATATACAAGAAGTTCATACAGCATATTAACAAGTACGATTCGTATTAAAGAACTTGTACAATATGCAAAAAATCTAGGATATACGTCTGTTGCTTTGACAGATCATAATGTGATGTTTGCTGCAGCGTCTTTTATTGATGCATGCAAGAAAGAGGGCATACATCCAATTGTCGGTATGGAAGTGGATTGCATGTATCATGATATGATCGTTCCATTTGTTTTACTGTGTAAAGATAATAAAGGCTATCAGCAATTAATGGTATTATCTTCATTCTTGAATGAAAAAGAGAAAACATGTTCATTAGAGCAGTTGCAAAGCATGCTTCCACATTGTCATTTGATTGCTTTTTCTGAAGGTGGGTTTATTGACAGTGAAATGATCAAAGATGATGGAGAAGGCATCAGAGAAAAACTGAAGATTATGAAAAATGATCTGCAGGATTTTGATATTGCACTTTCTTATCAGGAAGCTTCTTTATGGAAAAATAGAAATGCAAAGCTCAAAAGGATTGCACAGAGTCTGCATATTCCAACAGTTGCCATCAATAAAATCTATTACTTAAGAAAAGAAGATTCCAAGGCACATCGTATTCTTAGAGGAATGCTTGAGAAAAAAACGATTCAGGATGCCTCTTTAACAGAAATCACTGGCAGATATTTTCTGACTAAACAAGAAATGGAAGCTTTATATGATATAGATGATTTACAAAGAACGGATGAAATCGCACGTTTATGTAAAGCAGATTATTGTCTGGAAAAAACAACACTGCCTGAATATCCAATCAAAAATAATGTGGATGCATATACCTATCTTGTAGAATTATGCAAAGTAGGTTTAAAGAAGCGTTTGCATGGACAATACAAGAAAGAATATGTGGATCGTCTGCAGTATGAATTATCTGTGATTCACAAAATGCATTTTGAAAACTATTTCTTGATTGTGTATGACTTTATCTGTCAGGCAAGAAAGAATGATATCAATATTGGACCGGGAAGAGGCAGTGCAGCAGGAAGTCTGGTTGCCTATTGCTTAGGCATTACGATGATTGATCCTTTGCAGTATGGACTGCTTTTTGAAAGATTTTTGAATCCAGAAAGAATCTCAATGCCTGATATTGATACTGATATTCCTGATAACAAAAGAAAAGATGTCATTGATTATGTGTATCAGAAATATGGCAGAGATCATGTCTGCAATATCATTACATTTGGTACGCTTGGACCTAGACTTGTAATCCGTGAAGCTGCCAAGGTTTTAGGCATGTTTGAAAGAGATGTGGATATGATCACAAAACTGATTCCAAATACACCAAAAATGACACTTGAAAAAGCATATGCTTCTTCAGCGCATCTAAGAACTTTAATTGCCAGTGAAAAGAAGTTTCAGAATCTATTTGAAATGAGCCAGAAAATTGAAGGATTACCGCATCATTTCAGTGTACATGCTGCAGGTGTTATCATGTGCAAAGATAATATCAATGCCATTGTTCCAACAATCTGTTTTGATCATGAAATGAAAACAAGCCAGTATTCTATGGAATATCTAGAAGAAAGAGGCTTGATCAAGATGGATTTTCTTGGTCTTAGAAACTTGTCTGTCATTCACGAAATCGTTCAGAAAGTCATTCAGCAATATCCATCTTTTCAACTGTCCAGTATTCCATTAGATGATGCAAAGACGTATTCTATGTTTGTAAATGCGAATACATTAGGTGTATTCCAGTTTGAAAGTGAAGGAATAAAAAATTTACTGCGTCAAATCAAACCACAGAACTTGAATGAAATTGCGGATGCAATGGCATTGTATCGACCAGGACCAATGGATAACATTTCTCTTTACCTGAAGAATAAAAATAATCCATCGTCTATTCCTTATTTAAACGATGCGGTACGTTCTTGTCTCAAGGAAACGTATGGCATCATGATCTATCAGGAACAGATCATGAAGATTGCACAGACCGTAGCATCTTTTTCACTTGGAAAAGCAGATATTTTAAGAAAAGCCATTTCCAAAAAGAAAGAAGATGAAATGAAGCGTCTGAAAAAAGATTTTCTTTCTGGTGCAGTGAAGAATGGATATTCTTTAGAAGATGCAGAAAAACTGTTTAATGATATTGAGAAGTTTGCGGGGTATGGATTTAACAAGTCTCATGCCATTGCATATTCTTTGATTGCGTATCAGATGGCATATTTGAAGGCAAACTATGCATATATTTTCTATATTTCTGTATTGAATAATGTTATTTCCGATTCTTATAAAACATCTTTGTATATTGATGAATGCAGAAGAAGAGGAATTTCTGTCTATTATCCATCTATTAATGAAAGTGAAATTGATTACCAAAGAAAAGAGAAGGGAATCCTGTTACCTTTATCTGTTGTCAAAGCCATTGGTACAAAAACAGCCAGTGAAATTGTCAATGAAAGAAAAAATAATGGGCTATACACAGATATCTATGATTTTGTAGCGAGAGTTCGCTTACATAATGTCAATCAAAGTCAGATGGAATCTCTTATTGATGCTGGTGCATGTGACTGTCTAAATGAAACAAGAACAACATTGAAAGCAGTACTTCCACAAGCTATATCTTATGCTGGTATTATTACGATCACAAAAGATGGCAGACAAACACTAAATCCAGATCTTGTCAGCAAACAAGTCTATACAAGAAAAAGTGACAATGAAGAAATTCGCCAGCAGTACGAAAGAAATGCATTAGGATTTACATTGTCCAGAGCATTTATTATTCAATTCAGAGAAAAGAATAATATTCATGTTCCTTCCATTGCATCTCTTTTAAGCAGCTCTGGTAAAATCGTTGGATTTGCACAAATCAAGGAAGCGAGAAAACATCGAACAAAAAAAGGAACAATGATGGCTTTTCTGAAACTTGCTGATGAGACAGGAGAAATGCGAATGATGGTCATGCCAAGACAGTATGAAATGTATTCTTCTTCTTTAATGCAAGGCGTGTATATATTATTTCATGCTAAAATACAGATGGATGGATCCGTAATCTGTGATTCAATCCAATTCTTTAAAACTACGTAGGAGGTAAACATATGAAAATTTTAATTGTGGATGATGAAGCAAATATTCGTGAAGTTGTCAGAGAATATTGTGAATTATCAGGATATGATGCAGATGAAGCACAGGATGGTGTAGAAGCAATTGAAAAAGTTAAAACAACACATTATGACTGTGTCATCTTAGATGTTATGATGCCTACGCTAGATGGTTTTTCAGCTTGTAAAGAAATTAAAAAGATACAGGACGTACCAATTATTATGTTAAGTGCCAGATGTGAAGAGTATGATAAGCTCTATGCATTTGATCTAGGGATTGATGATTATGTCATTAAACCATTTTCACCAAAGGAATTAATGGCAAGAGTTAAAGTTGTTCTTGAAAGGGGTTCTCATCGTGAGAAGAATACGTTGAGCTATGAAGGTCTTGTTGTTGACTTGCTGGGTAGAACAGTAAGTGTAGATGGAGAAAGAGTTACCTTGACACCAAAAGAAATAGATTTGTTGATTTATCTAATGAACAATAAGAATATTGCTTTATCTCGTCAGCAGCTTCTAGAAGAAGTATGGAATTATGATTATTTTGGAGATGATAGAACCGTAGATACGCATATTAAAATGCTGAGACATAATATTGGTGCATATCGTGATCATATCGTTACAGTGAGAGGAATGGGGTATAAATTTGAAGCTTGATCGCAATGGGATCCGTTTTCGATTCTGGCTTGTATTCTTCTTGCTGGCAGTAGGAATAACTTTATTTATTGGAGCTTTACAGATTGGCTTTATTCGACCATACTATCGTGACAGTAAGATCCGTTCTATGAATACAGTTGCGGATGAAATTACAGAGAACATTATTTTAAACACAACAGATGCATCCATTGCACATGCTTTACGTACGACAGTTGATAATGATGTCTGTGTACAGATTTATAACAGCGATGGAGAACAGGTATATGCAGCGGATTCTCTTGGATCTGGCTGTCTTTTAAATACGACTGGTTTTCATAGTGATGAAGTGATTGCATCATTAAATGAAACACAGAAAGAAGCATCTTATTTTCAGACAAATCAATCAACAAACCAGGAAATGATTGTATTTTCCAGGCTTGTTCATGCATCCTTGTCAAATTACTACATGATTGTAAATGCACCACTAGAACCAGTAGATTCTGTTGTTTCCTTCTTTTCGCAGCAATATTTGTTTTATACATTGATTGCTATTATTGTTGCTTCTTTTGTTGCGTTATATATTTCCAGCAAAATTACACAGCCAATTGTTAAAATGAAAAAAGAAGCACAGAAATTAGCAAATGCTGATTATTCTGTATCATTTACAGGTGGCTCCTTTACGGAAACAAAAGAACTGGCCAATACATTGAATGACACAAAAGACAAGCTTGAAAAAATTGATGAATTGCGAAGAGATCTGATTGCAAATGTATCTCATGATATTCGTACGCCTTTAACAGATATTCGAGCTTATGCAGAAATGATCCGTGATATTTCAGGTGATAATCCAGAAAAAAGAAATAAACACTTAGAAGTCATTATTCATGAAACGGAATATATGTCACGATTGATCAATGATATGAGTGAATTAAGCAAGATGCAAAGTGGCAATGAAGAAGTACATCGTGAGAATGTTGATCTTGTTGAAGTTATATATGAAGTCGTACAGATCAATCAGTCATTGCTGAAAAATGCAGATTTAAAGATTGAAATTGATGTTCCTGACGATTTAACGGTATACTTTGATCGTGTTAAAATGGCACAGATTGTTTCGAACTATTTAACAAATGCAATCAAATTTACACCCGCAGGAAAAACAATCAGAATCCATGCATATATGAAAGATGATGAAGAAACGGTCCGCTTTGAAGTTACAGATGAAGGAAAAGGAATCACAGAAGAAGATCTTCCATATATCTGGGATCGTTATCAAAAAAGTTCTAAAACATTTCGTAGAAATATGTCATCTACAGGACTCGGCTTGTCAATTGTAAAAGCAATTGCGGAAGCCTATGGTGCAAAGGTTGGTGTTGATACTGAAGTAGGCAAGGGTTCTACATTCTATTTTGAGATTCGAGAAACACATGAAGCTTGATTATTTAAAAGGAACAAATTACACACTTTATCAGCCTGAAGATATGTATCACTTCAATGCAGATACAGAATTATTAGGCAGGTTTATGGATGTACATAGAAAAGACAGTGTACTGGATGTTGGCTGTAACAACGGTGCGCTTCTTTACTATGCAAAACAAAAGAATGCTTTGAAACTGACAGGAATTGATTTGTTTGAAAATGTCATAGAAAATGCAAAAGAGAATTTTATTAGAAATGAAGTAAATGCAGATTTGTATGTATGTCCATTACAGGAATTTATGCACGCTCCATTTGATCTGATTGTATGTAATCCTCCGTATTTCAATACAAAAAATGATGCTTTAAAGAATGAAAATGAAAGAATCAAAGCTGCAAGGCACGAAGAATTTCTTTGTTTAGAAGACTTGATGAAACATGTGAAGAGATTGTTAAAAGATAACGGAAGATTTGATATGGTGTATCGACCAGATCGTATGAAAGATGTGATTGCAATTGGAATGCAGTATGGGTTGTATCCAAAACGATTAAAGATTGCCTATGCTTCTAAAAATAAACAAGCAAAATCAATTCTTCTAGAGTTTGTAAAAAACAAGAATATTCTTCTGGATATTGAAGCACCGGCATTTTTAAATGATCGTGATTCATTTGGGTGGAAGGGAGTACAGAAATGATGACTCTATGTGTAACTGTATTGTTTATCATTACATTTTCTGTCTTTCTGCTTAGTATTTTTGTGCTTGTTCGTTTTCATGAACAGCCAAGTGATGAAACAATTATGATTGCTTCTCAGCCTTTAGAAATGAATCAGATGAATTATCAAACGATTTACTCAAGATTCTGTGATCGTTTAAAACTCAACTATCCTGAACTTCCATTACTGTTTGATGATATTTCTATTGATGAATCGATTGTATTGCATTTTAAGGGACTTTCTCGCTATAAAGAGGCAGTCGTCTATGTCTTTTTACATGAAGAAGCAAAAGACTGTTTCTTATCAACACTTCAGCAATTCTGCGAAGATGCCGCAACGCCAAAATATGGAATTGTTGCAGCTTTTCCTTACAACAATACATCTCTTGATCAAATCATGAAAAGACTGGAAGAAAAGCATATTCCTGTTGCTTTTGTTGTGAAAGATGAATCCAGCTTATGCAGCTTTCCACATATGGAAGGTAATTCTGCTTTGCTATTTACGGGAAGAAAACCGTATGCATGTTTTTCTTTTGAAAATGACAATCATGATTATGACTGGATCCAGGATCTTTCAAAGCAGAAACTATTTCATTCTGTATATACGAAAGATGCATATCATACAGTTCTTTCCATGCAGGATGTACTTTCAAAAGATACATGTCTATTAGCAAAGATGTATCCTTTGTTTTCAAATGTGGTGAAAGAAGAAATCATGGAGTTATATCCAGAAGTAAAACAGCTATTTCTCGCTGTGATTGATAAACAGGGAAATCGATTTGTATTATATACACCAGATGTGCCTTCATTAGAAAAAGGAATTGCTTCTTTACAGGAATATGCAAAAAATAAAAAGATTCACTTGAAATTACTGTATCAGGATACAGATACATATCAATTAGATACAGAAAGCAAAGATTATCAATCAATTGTTTCCTGTATGAAAGAAACGTTAAATGTTGAACGTGTGCTTCCAGTGCTTTTAGAAAATGAAGAAAACTATCACTGTTCAATACCTGTCATTGGTGTATCTCCATTATTTCAAAATACTGTTTTATCTTCATTAGAAGCATCTCGATTCTATTATCGTTTCTTGCTTCTGAAATAATTGCTTACAAGAATGTTTTTTGTGAATATGTAAAAAATAGTAGCAATCGCTACTATTTTCGTTAGTGTTTTCTTTCTTCAATGAGTTTATTGATTTCCTCAATCAAAGCATCTTTGATTTCATTCTGTGGAACTCTACGAATGACTTCACCTTTTCTGAACAGCAGTCCAGAATCATATCCACCTGCAACGCCAATATCCGCTCTGCCAGCTTCCTGGATGCCATTGACTGGACACCCCATGATTGCAACAGTAATATCTTCATGCACTGTTTCCAGGTATTCTTCTATTTCCTTGACAAGTGGAAGCATGTCATACTGAATTCTTCCGCATGTTGGACAGGCAACTAGATCTGGTACATTCTGTGTTAAATGGAAAGCTTTGAGAAGTTTCTTTCCAATAATCAATTCGTCTTTTGGAGGTGCAGATACAGATACACGAATCGTATCTCCAATACCTTCATGTAATAATGTACCTAAAGCTGCAGAAGATTTTACTGCACTTTCTGTAAATCCACCTGCTTCTGTAACGCCTAAATGAAGAGGGTATGGATAATGCTGACTTGCTTTTTCATATACATCGATTGTCAGTTCAACATCGCTGCTCTTGAAAGATAAAACAATGTCATGGAAATCGAGCTCTTCCAGTATTTTGACGTGACGGTCACAAGAAGCAATCATTGCTTCTGCACAAAGTCCACCATATTGTTCAAGAAATTGTTTTTCCAAAGAACCGCCATTGATACCAATACGGATTGGAATGTGCTTTTCTTTGCACTTTTTCACAACTTCTTCTGTATGTTCTCTAGAACCAATGTTTCCAGGGTTAATACGAATTGCATCAACACCACCATCTGCCGCAATTAATGCAAGACGATGATTGAAGTGAATATCTGCAACAAGAGGGATGTGAATGCCTTTTTTAATATCTGGAATAGCACGTGCATCCTCTTCATCTAATACAGCGATACGAATTAATTCGCATCCATTTTCTTCTAATTCTAAAATCTGTTGAATTGTTTCTTCAACATTTTTGGCAGGAACATTTGTCATGGATTGAAGAATGCATTTATTTTGTCCGCCAATTTGTAAATTTCCTACATACACAGGACGTGTTTCATTACGTTTCATAGGATACCTCCATTAGTATTATACAGCTGTAAAGAAAATAGTTCGACAAAGCTTCTGATTTTTTGCTAGACAAACTGATAGAATAACGCTATGATATCTTCCGTTAGAGAGTTAATTTTACTTGGAAAACAGTATTGTTTATGATATACTTCTCTAGCAAAAAAGTCAGGAGGAATAAACAATGCCAAGAGACAATATTACATTTAAATGTAGTGAATGTGGTGAAGAAAACTACATTGGTACAAGAAACAAGCGTAAGCATGCTGAAAAGATGGAAATCAAGAAGTACTGCCCACGTTGTAACAAAATGACTCTGCATAAGGAGAAGAAATAAGTCTTTTTGACTTATTTTTTTAATATCTATGAAGTTAGATACATTACCAATTGGTTTATATGGTGAAAATATTTATGTGCTTCATGAAAATGGTCATGTTTTGATCATTGATCCTGGAAAGAATGCCAAAGAGATTGCTAAATGTATTTCTAAAGATGAAATTGTTGATGGAATCATTTTGACTCATGGACATGAAGATCATACACAGGCAACAGATGATCTTGTGGATATATATTCATGTGAAGTATATATGGATCTTGCTGACTATGATCTTGTAGATCCTGGATATGCAGGCACTCATGGATTTGATGCACCGGTATATACACCAGTCAAACCATTGCTGAAAGATATGCAGATTGGCTCATTTCATGTAGAAGTAACAAAAACACCAGGTCATACAAAGGGCAGCTGCGTGGTTCGCTATCGCAATCTTTTATTTACAGGAGATACTTTATTTGCGGGAAGTATTGGAAGAACAGATCTATATGGTGGAAATGAAACGGAGATGATGCAGTCCTTAATGAAATTTATGGATATGCCGCATGATCTGATTGTTTTACCAGGACATGGACCTCGTTCTACAATCAAACAGGAACTTGCGACAAACATGTATCTGCAGTGTGTAAAGAAGATGGTGAATGTATGAAAAAAAGCATTCTTGTTTTAGCATGTGCATGTCTTTTAGGATGTGCTTCAAAGCAGCCATCTTTACCAAGTGAAACGTCAAAGGAAATTACAACACCAATCTCAAAGACGGATTTTTCAGAAACCGAAGCAGAAAATGTATTCAATATGGCAGTTCGAAATCACTGCCGTGTTACAAAACAGGTATGTACGGTAGGAAAAGTTGTTGTTCAGAATAATACAATCTATGGTACATATACATATACAGAAAATGATCAGGACTATACAGTCAGTGGTACATTAGAAAATGTCAGTGTTTCTAAAAACGATTCCTCTATTGTGACAATTGGAAAGAAATTATTTTCTACAGGTATTATCAAACAGAAAGAAGATACATCTTCATCTGAAAAAGAGGAAACAACAAATGACAAACATTTTGATTTGCCACTAGAAGCAGATGAAAGTAAAAATGGTGAAGTTGTCTTTGAAGATGATGTATATAAAATCCGTTTAATGAATCTGCAGACGGGGGCAATGAATTTCAATGGAACATTTGATGGAACAGGATATTTTAAACTGTATGCTTTAACTTTGGATCAAAGTAATACAACGATGATTGCTGAACTTGAAGGCAGTGGAGAATACAACGAGACAACATCTTTAGATGCTGGATGGTACTACATTGTTGTTGAAAGAGTTAATGGAACATATACGATGAATTGGGCAGGATAATAAGTCTTGCCTGATTTTTTTGAAAAATTTTTATAGAAATCTCTTTGAAAAGGTGGTATAGTGTTTGCAAGTGAAAGCACTTACAAATTAAGGAGAGTTAAAAACATGGCAGACAAGAAAATCGTATTATTTTGTGCAGCAGGAATGTCCACATCTTTATTAGTTAATAAGATGAAGCAGGCAGCTGCAAAGGCTGGTAAAGATTATGATATCGCAGCATACAGCTTAAATGAAGAAGAAAAGCATGCACCAGATGCAGACGTTGTTCTTCTCGGACCTCAGGTTCGTTATGCTTTAGCTAAGTTACAGGCTAAGTATCCAGGAAAGCCTGTTGAAGGTATCGATATGAGAATGTATGGTATGATGGATGGCGAAGGCGTTATCGGTTATGCTAGAAAACTCATGAACGATTAATCACAAAATAACAGAATCACATTAGACTATGACAACTTGTATTTGTTATAGTCTTTTTTTTGGAATTCCTCAAATTTATGTGAATAAAGTATTGAGGAGTTTTTTTATGGAACAAAGATTGATAGAAATATTAAAGATTGCATTAGAGTATCAAGTCAGTGATATTCATTTTGATATTACTAATGGGAAGAAAGAGAAAATGAATATTGAAATGCGCATTGATGGGCAAATGAAACAGCTGATACCGAAAGAAGATGATATTCGTCTGTTTTATTATTTAATGTATCGTGCAAATTTAGATGTATCCAATACTTTTCAGCCGCAGACAGGATCTTTTCATGAAAGAGTTCTTCAACAGGATCTTTCATTGCGGTTTTCGATTGTATCAAGTTATTACATGCGTTCTGGTGTATTGCGTATTTTAAATTCTAAGAATCAATTGTGCATTCAAGATTTATGTTTTGATCCTTCAACAACAATGTATTTAACAAATGTCATGAACCAGAAGAATGGGCTGTATTTGTTTTCTGGACCTACAGGGAGTGGGAAAACGACAACGCTATATACATTGTTAAATGCAGTACAGAATAAAAAAATCTTTACATTAGAAGATCCTGTTGAAGTTGTGAATGAGAAATATGTACAGATACAGATCAACGAAAAACAACATATGTCATATGCCGATGGCATTAAACAGTTAATGCGTCATGATCCAGATATCATTATGATTGGTGAAATACGTGATGAAACTGCCGCAAAAATGGCAGTTCGATGTGCATTAACAGGACACCTTGTTGTCAGTACGATTCATTCCTTTTCATGTGTTTCAACAATATTAAGAATGCTGGATCTAGGAGTTGAAAAGTATCAGTTGAAAGATGTATTGAAAGGAATCAGTTCACAAAGACTCTTTGAAAAAGCAAATGGGGAAAAAACAGGAATTTATGAATATATGAATGAAAAAGAAATCACATATTATTTTGAGAAAGGAGATGTCAGTGATGCATTTATTCCATTATCAAAGCAAATTGAACAAGCACTCTTTCAAAATGAAATTACATATGAACAAGCCAAGGAATATATTGCGTAAAGAAGATTGTGAAGCCATTGCAAAACTTCTAGATAGTGGTTTTTCTATCAAAGATGCACTTATTGTATTGAAAGAAAAAGAAAATGAGAAAGCATTTGACGAAATCATGAATCGATTAAATGATGGAGAAAGCTTACATGCATTTTTTTATCTGTACTGTCCAAAAAGCTATGTTGTTTTATTTGAAAGCATGAGTCAATGTATGCCGTTTCTAGATAGCTTATTGACATGCATTGAAATGCATCGGGCAATCGAAAAGAGTCAAAAACAAATCATTGATGGAATGTTATATCCAAGTCTTCTGTTTTTAGGAATGATCGTTGGAATGTATTTATTTAATGCATTGATTTTACCAAATATGATTACGTTACTGATGGGATTTCAAGTGGAAACAGATCACTTGCTGGTGATGCATGAAGCAATCCAGTGGATTGCAGAATTTCTTCTTTGGGGAACTGTATTGCTTTTTCTAATTGTTATGACTGCTTTAGAAAAGAAACATATTGTCAATACATACTGCTTTGTCGCAAAAAGATTTCCAGACAGTATTCTTGTACATTCTGTGTCTGCAATGTTTGCACGCTTTTTCCTGGAATGTTTAAAAAGAAATGTCTCTACACAAAATACATTACATATATTATCTCAAGTAAAACAGCAGCCATGTGTTTCTTATATCGCAAAAGAAATCGATGAACATTTAATGCGAGGAGAAACATTGATAGAAGCCATCCAGAAAACACATATTGAAAAAGCTTTGCTTCGATTTTTGAAGATTGCGGTGTTTTCTAGCAGCAGTGAAGAAATGCTGGAAGGATATTTACATATGGTAGAAATACGCAAACAGCAGGCAATCAAACGATACAGTACATATATTCAACTCATTTCTTATTCAATGATTGCGATTGTTTTGATTTTTGTATATCAGATATTAATGATGCCAATGACAATGCTGCAGAATTTATAAAAGAAATTTTTGGAACTGATTGAATTTTTGTGAATATGTATATTGAGGAACATTCTCAAGGAGCTTCCTGTAACATGTAAATGAGGAAGTGGAAAGGAAGAATGAAATAAAAAAGTACCAGTCGTAAAATTGAATCTGCTGATCTTGAGCGGTTAGCTGAAACAATAATA